>CAJYHU010000351.1 GCA_913774655.1 uncultured Luteibacter sp.
CACTTCAAGGACCAACGCCGACTTCCGACGGGCGGTCCAGCGTTTGATCTCTTCTTCCATCACGATGCTCATGGGGGTGTTCCCTTGGGAAAGTAACACCTGAGCAGGATTTCAGTGGGTCATTACAGCGAGAGGCTGCGTCATGACCTGAAGGCCCGCGCTCGTCGTGACGAGCCCGCCCGCTTCCGAGGCGACCACCAGGTCGTAACGATGCGGCAAGCCAGCGGCGCGAAGTCGATTCGCCGTATGCAGGGCTTGCATCGGGCCGGTCAGATCGAGCACGTTCATGTGCTCGTGGGCAAGCAGCACAACACGGCGCGTCGGCGGAAGGTCAAGCACGGTAGTCGGCCAGTCAGAGGTCATCGTGCTGCGGATACTCGAACACCAACGCGACGCCCTTGGCGGTCGAGCGACCATAACGCTGCATGATGCCACGCAATGCGGTGTCCAAGGCACGTGCCGTCTGCACGTTGGTTGGGATCAATCGTTCGACATCGTGGGAGGACGGAGGCGGGTCGGGCATGAGGGTGAGCCCGTATCGGGTTGTCACGGGATCGGTACCGCCGGTGTCGACGAACGTGCGGCTCCGTCCCGTCGACGCATATGCATCGAGCATCAACGCGAGGCTCAGTTCATCGACGCCCTGGTTTGCTCTGACGACGAAGGCATCGGCGTGATGGAACCATCTATTGGTGCAAGACACCTTGGCGAGCGGCCAGGCGCTGCCATCCAGATGGGGTTCGTAGGCGTTGGTGTGATGCTGATCAGACCAGTCGTTGACGCCCAGGTCCTTCGCGATCCGCGTCGCCTTAGCCCGGCCGTGTACCGCCTCGATCAGCGCCAGAGAGACCGGGATGGCGGCGCTCACGCCCGTCGTTGAGATCCATGGCCCATCGGCGATGTAATGACGATCCCGTGTCCACCGGATGTCTGGATAAAGCGCCTTGCGCTTGTCCTCCGTCGACCAATGGGCCGTCGCGGCCTGGCCGGAAAAAAGACCGGTCTCCGCGACGATCAGTCCGCCATTGCAGATGCTGACGAGCGTGGCACCCTTGCCGACCTGATGTCGAAGCCAGGTCAGTAGGGCGGGGCTCGATGCTTGAGCCGGTACGACGACGAAGTCGGCCCCCTCCGGGTGCAACGCATCGAACGCGAGGGTGGTTGCCGGCAAGCGCAGGCCGGGTCCGGGCGCACCCATGTCGGTAAAGGTCGCGACCGTACCCTCCCGCACGGCGAGCGCTTGCACATCCATCGCGTCGTCCCGAGAAAGAATGCCGTAAGGGACGAGCAAGTCGCTGAGTTCGGTCGCCTGATTGTTCCCCACGACGGCGATGAGCGGACGGGGATGAAGGGCCCGGCCATGCCAAGGCGGTATCCCTGTGGCTGGCGGCGCGGAGGCCGACGGGTGGGGCGACGGCGTGCTACAGGCGGTCAGCCCGAGGCAGGTCGTGATGATCAACCTTTTCCAAAAGGCCGTGACAACGGGGTGTGCATGGTCGGTGCCGCCGGGGAAGATGGCGAATTGTCAGAGCCCATGAGCAGGGCCTGCCATGTCGATATGACGTCATTTTCTGCCAGTCACCCTGGCTCAGAGTCCCCGAGTGAACGGGGGACAACCGAATGCGCCCTTGCGGCCGGATCGTCGCAAGAATTCCCCGCCCATGCCGATAATAGGGAAACGCCCGGTCGCCCCCACCGCCGGCCCCCACCTCATCGGCCGGACCCTTGCCCACCGTCTTATTCAACCCCGCGTTCCCCTCGCTGCCCGGGAGCTACAGCGCCACCCTCGTGGTGGCGTCGCTGCTCGTGGCCGTGGTGGCTTCCTATACGGCCCTGACCATGGCCTCCCGCGTGGCCCACGCTCGGGGCGTCGCCGCCGGGCTCTGGCTGGCCGGCGGCTCGTTCGCGATGGGGCTGGGCATCTGGGCGATGCACTTCGTGGGCATGCTTGCGTTCCGCCTGCCCATCACCGTGGGTTACGACCTCGACCTGACCGTGCTGTCGCTCCTGATCGCCATCGGCTCGTCGGCCTTCGCCCTGTGGCTGGTCTTCCAGAAGGAGCTTCCCCGCCTGCGACTGGTGCTGGGCGCGGTACTGATGGGCGCGGGCATCGCGGCGATGCATTACACCGGCATGGCCGCCATGCTGATGATGCCGGAGGTCACCTACGACGCGCTCAGGTTCGCCGCGTCGGTGCTCATCGCCATCCTCGCCTCCGGCGCCGCCCTGTGGATCGCCTTCCGCCTTCGCGGTGACGGCGAGCACGTGTTGTTGGCGCGGGTCGGCGCGTCGATGGCCATGGGGGCGGCCATCGTGGGCATGCATTACACCGGGATGGCCGCCGCGCGTTTCCCCCTCGACAGCGTCTGCGGCGCGGCATTGACCGGCATTCCTACCGGGGGACTCGCCTGGACGGTGATCGGGGTGACGCTCGGGGTACTCGCGGTGGCGCTGGTGGTGTCGATGCTCGACGTGCGGGCCCATGTGCTGGCCCGGTCGCTCGACAAGGCCAACAGCGAACTCATGCAGCTGGCGCTGCACGACACCCTCACGCGGCTGCCCAACCGGATGCTGCTCGGCGACCGCATCGAGCAGGCGGCGCACAAGGCCACCCGCAACGGCGGGTCCTTCGCCGTGCTGTTCATGGATCTGGACGGTTTCAAGGCGGTGAACGACGTCTACGGCCACCATGCCGGCGATCTCCTGCTCAAGGAGGTCGCCCGGCGCATCCTCACCGTCACCCGCGGCGAAGACACGGTGGCCCGGCTGGGCGGCGACGAGTTCGTGATGGTGATGGACGTGACGCGTCCGGAAGAGGCGGCTGAGCAGGCGCAGCGTCTGGTCGACGTACTGGGCTCGCCTTATCTGGTGCACGACACGGCCATGCACGTGTCGGCCAGCGTCGGCATCGCCTTGTTTCCCGAGAATGGGCTGGCCGAACACGATTTGCTCGTCAATGCGGACGCCGCGATGTACCACGCGAAAGAGCAGGGCCGTAACGGCTACCGCTTCTTCGAGAGCGCGATGAACGCCAATGTGCACCAGCAGTTATTGCTCCAGCAGGCCCTGCGCGGCGCCATCGACCGGCGGGAGTTCGTGCTGCACTACCAGCCCAAGATGGTCTCGCCCGGCGGGCCGCTGGTCGGCGTGGAAGCCTTGTTGCGCTGGAACCGTCCCGAGCACGGACTGATCGCCCCCGACGGCTTCCTCGCGCTCGCCGAGCGCACCGGACTCATCGTGCCCATCGGCAACTGGGTCATCGACGAGGCCTGCCGGCAGATGCGCGCATGGCTCGACGACGGCCATCGCGACTGGACCGTTGCGGTCAACCTCTCCACGATGCAGCTGACCCACCCTGGTCTGATCGAGGTCGTGCGATCCGCCCTGGAAAGACATCGCCTGGACGGCCGCTACCTCGTGCTGGAAGTGACCGAATACACCGCCATGCGCGACGCGGAGGCGAGCCTGGCGATCCTCAACCAGGTCGCCGCGCTGGGCGTGGGCATCGCCATCGACGACTTCGGCACCGGCTATTCGAGCCTGCTTTACCTCAAGCAGTTGCCGGCGGACGAACTCAAGATCGACCGCGGCTTCGTCACCGAACTGGCCCGGGGCAACGACGACGAAGCCATCGTGTCGGCCATCGTCGCCCTGGGCAAGACGCTCGGTCTCAACATCGTGGCCGAGGGCGTGGAGACGGCCGAGCAACAGGCGCTGCTCGAACGCCTGGGCTGCGACGCGATGCAGGGCTACCTGCTCGGCCGGCCGATGCCGCCCGAGGCGTTGATCCGCAGCGTGGCGCACCTGGCCCGTTCATGACCCGGAACCCGTCGGATCCCTTAGCGCCGTTCAGGCGAGCCGGGCGCCGTTGGGTACGGGACGCTCCACCGTGGTCACCACCACGCCGTCGTCGGTGTGGAAGCCGGTCAGCAGAAACTGCGACCGGAACGGCCCGACCTGCTTTTCCGGAAAATTGATCACGCCCACGATCTGCCTGCCGACGAGTTCGTCGGGACCGTAGACCCCCGTGACCTGGGCGCTGGTCTTGCGCTCGCCGTAGGGCCCGAAGTCGACCCAGATCTTGTAGGCCGGGCGTCGCGCCTCCGGAAACGGTTCCACGCGCGTGACCGTGCCGGCCACCAAGTGCACTTTCTCGAAATCGGCCCACTCGATCGTGGTGTGCGTGGGAAGATCGGACGCCATCGGGGATGCCTCGTCATGCCAGCGGTCGATGATGTGGCATGTGACGCGGTATCGCCACCCACCGTGTGTTATTCCACCGGTTTGACGCGTGAGAGGACGGCCCCCATGACCGATAGCGAACTTCCCCTGGCCCGCCCTGAAAAGACGCCGCCGTGCCGGCCCGGTACGTTCGAACTGGGGCTGGCCCTCGCGGGTGCTGTGTCGGGCGGTGCCTATGCGGCCGGGGTACTCGATTTTCTCTACGAGGCGCTCGAGCGCTGGTACGCGGCGCGCGAACGGAACGAAGCGGTGCCTCGTCACGACGTATTGCTGCGCGTGATGTCGGGCGCGTCGGCGGGGAGCGTCAACGGGCTGCTCTCGTCGCTCGCACTGCCTTATGCGTTTACCCACGCCAGCGCATCCACGCCCAACCCGTCGGCTAACCCGTTCTACGACACCTGGGTCAATCGCATCGACATCTCGGGGCTGCTCCACACGGGCGACCTGGAGGGACCGAATGCCGCATTGGTCTCGTTGCTGGACTCGAATGAACTTGATCGCATCGCGGATGTGATGATGCGTTTCGACGGTCCGCGGCTGACGCGCCCGTACATCGCCAGCCCGCTCAAGTGCATCTATACCGTCACCAACCTGCGCGGCGTGCCTTACAAGGTGCCTTTCGCGGGGGCGGGCCCGAGCGCGGCGCATCACATGATCGCGCACGCGGATTACCTGCGTTTCGCCGTGGACACCGGCAACGGCCCCTTCGATCGTGCGTGGGAATATCCCGACGACCTTTACGTGGGGTACCCGAAGACCTCGCCCGATCGCGCCTGGACGGCGATGCGCGACGCGGCGCTGGCGTCGGCGGCGTTTCCGGCGGGACTGCGTTATCGCCAGATCGAGCGTCGCTGGAGCGACTACGCGCAGCGCAGCGTGGCGGTGCCGGATGCGCATGGCCAGGTGCGCATGGTACCCGTCGGACCGGTGGAGCGGCCCGATGGCGATAGCGGCGCCATGTATCGCTTCGTCGCCGTCGACGGGGGCGCGATGGACAACGAACCCTTCGAACTCGCTCGCACGGAACTGGCCGGATCGCTCGGCCGTAATCCACGCCTGGGCAACGAAGTGAACCGCATCGTGCTGATGATCGATCCGTTTCCCGAGCCCGACGCACTGGGGCCCGCCGATGCCGGCAAGATCGACATGATCGAGTCGATGCTGTCGCTGTTCACCTCGTGGAAGCAGCAGGCGCGCTTCAAGCCCGAAGAAGTCGCGTTGGCGATGGACGACACCGTATATAGCCGCTTTCTCATCGCGCCCACACGCCATGCGACCGACGGCCAGGCCTTCGTCGGCGGTCGCGCCCTTGCCGCCGGTGGGCTCGGAGGCTTTGCCGGCTTTTTCAGCGAGGCCTACCGGCGCCACGATTTCCTGCTGGGCCGGCGCAATTGCCAGTGGTTTCTCGCCGAGCATTTCCTGGTGCCGGTGGACAACCCGATCGTGGCAGGCTGGGCACGCGATCCGGCGCTGGCCTGCTACCTGCGCCACCAGGACGGCGTGACCTACGCGCCGGTCATTCCGCTGGTCGAGGCGTGCCACCCGGGCGATCGCGAAGAACCCGCGCCCGCGTGGCCCAAGGGCGCGTTTGATCCGAAGACGCTGGAAGCGCCGATCCGCGATCGCCTGCAGGCGCTGTACCGCGTAGGCACCCGTCGCTGGAAAGACAAACTGCTCACCTGGCTCGCGTGGCGCACCTACGCGCGCGGCAAGCTGATGGATGTGGCGATGACGCGCATTACGCAGGCGCTGCGCGACGCGGATTTGATTTAGCCCGACGCCTGCGTCGATTTGACTCGACCGTCACCTCGCGGCAATGTCTGCCCCTTGTTTGCGGAGGGAGCACTCGATGGCGATGGGATGGACGCGGTGGTTCGCGATAGTGGCCGCGGTGTGGCTGGCCGGCTGTGCCGCGCACGGCACCTTGCCCGACGCGGCGCCCCGGACCGACGACGTCGCCAGCGAGCGCGCGGACGCCGACCGGGCCTATGCGAAGGGCGAGATCGCCCATGCCGCCACGTTGTACGAAGCGGTGGTCGAAGCGCTCCCCGACGACGCAGACGCGTGGTTCCGGCTCGGTAACGCCCGATTCCGCCTGCAACAGCCCGATGCCGCGGTCACCGCCTACGACCGTGCCGTGCAACTCGACCCGCATCATGCCAGGGCACTCTACAACCTGGGCGTTGTGCGCATGAAACAAGCGCAGGCGGCGCTATTGTCCAGCGCCGAGGCCAGTCCGCCCGGCGATCCGCTGCGCCGCGACGGCGCCCGCATGGCCCAGCGCATCGCCCGCGCAGGGGACGACCAGGTGGGCCATGCCCACGCCGACGGCGGCGCCCCGCCTTTCATCGTCGACGCGGAGGACGCGTCCGGCCCACGGCCATGAGGCGCGGGCGCCGAATCGGGGCGAAAGGCGCCACCGACGGCTTGCGCAGGTGAAAGGCCGGCGTGGCCGGGCGCGACGATCTGTCTACTGGTCTATGTTCATCATGAAAATTCGGTAGTAGGTTGAGGCGCAGGGAGTGGCTCCCTGCCCGTCGTCCGAGGAACCCATGAACAACGCCGCCGCCGCGCCACGCGCCATCGTCCTGGAGGATCACGCGGGACTCGCCTCCGCCCTGAGGGATCTTCTCGCCGAACGCCTCGGCTATGACGTGGCCGCGTGCGCGGGATGCATCGAGGACGCCATCCGCGTGGCACACGTGGAGCGATTCGACGTGGCCGTGGTCGACCTCGACCTTCAGGGCGTGATGGCGTACCCGGCGCTGGATGAACTCAAGCGACGGGGCATTCCCTACGTATTGGCCACGGGCGCGGTGCCCGTGGATATCCCCACCCGCTATCGCGCGCCGACGGTGTGCAAACCCTACAGCGCCCACCAGCTCGAACGAGCCATTCGCGAAGCGAGCCAGCCTCGGCACGCCTGCTGAGCGTCACTCGTCGTCGGGCGATTGGACTGTATAGCCCTTGGCCTTGAGCGCTGCGAGGTAACCGTCGTCCCCGAGCAGGTCGTCGATCGGCACGATCGCCACCGTCTGGGCGTTGTGCGCCATGGCGTCGTCGACGGTCGCCAGCCAGAGCGTGCGGACTTCGCGGGGCACGTCGGCGATGCCGGCGCGCTGCGCCACGCCGCCTTCGGTGATGGCGTCCAGGCAGGTCTGTAGCTGCTTCGCGCGACGGTCGTCGCGCAGGTTGGTCATGTCGCCCGTGGCCCAGGCGTTGGCGCGGCGGGTCATGTCGGCGAGCTGGGCGTCGATATTGTCGACGCTCTGGGTGAAGCACGACACGTCGTCGAGCGTCGAGCGCTTGAACGCCTTGACCACCGCGCGTGGATCGTCGACCAGCAGCGTGTAAGGCACCGGCACCTGCCTGACGTTGTGCTTGGTGGCGAGGTCGACCACGGTGCGGGTGATGTCGCCGGACTTGCGCAGGCCGGCTTTTTTCACCGCTTCCTTGTAGAGCTCCACCGCGGCGAAGATGGGGCGGTAGCGTTCGACCTTGCGGTTATCACCGATATAGCGCGCCTTGACCGCCAGCCAGCGCTGGTAGACGTCGGGGGGCAGCGTCTGCTGCAGCGTGGCGTCGTCGGGCGCGTTGCGCACGCCGATCAGGGACGGCAACAGCGCGAGGCGGCCGAAGAAACCCACGTTGGGCTTGATCTCCACCTTCGGCGGCAGGATCAGCTCGCCCGCATGGGCGAGCGCATCATCGATCTGGTCGGTTTTCCAGGTGACGTCGCGGGGGATCGGCGACAGCGTGCCGAGGATCAGCAGGGTATGGTCGCCCCGGGTGACTTTCCACAGGCCCGGCCCGGGTTGCACGCCGCTGACGGTGATCGCCTCCAGCAGGGGCGCGCTCGAGGCCGAGGCGGGCAGGGGAGGCGCCGTCTGGGCCGACAGCAGGGGCGAGGCGCCGAGGGCGAGGCACAGCGACAGGGCGAGGGCGAGGCGGGGTCGTTTCATCGGCGAAGTCTATCCGAGGCCTTGGGGGGACGCGCCGGTGACTCTCACCGGCCGCTCGCCCCGCGTTCACACGTCAGGGCAACAATGGATGCTTTCCCTTACGCGGAGTTCCCGACATGAAGATCGGCATCATCGGCGCAGGAAACATCGGCCACGTGCTGGCGCGTCGGTTTCGCGAGCTGGGCCACGAGGTGCTGATCGCCAACTCGCGCGGCCCGGAGAGCCTGGCGGCCATCGAACGGGAAACCGGCGCGGTGGCGGTGACGGCCCGGGACGCCGCCCGCCAGGGCGAGGTGGTGATCGTCACGATCCCGGAGTCCCGCGTGCCCGATCTGCCGTCCGATCTTTTCGAGGGCGTGCCGGCCGATACGGTCGTGGTGGATACCGGCAACTACTATCCGCGCCAGCGTGACGGGCGCATCGCCTCGATCGAGGAAGGCACGCCGGAAAGCCAGTGGGTGGCCGACCAGCTGGGCCGGCCCGTGATCAAGGCCTTCAACAACATCTTCGCCGAGCACCTGGGCCGGGGCGGCCAGCCGTCCACCGCGGAGCGACGGGTCGCGCTGCCGGTGGCCGGGGACGACCCTAACGCCAAGGCGACGGTGCTCAAGCTGGTCGACCAGTTGGGATTTGACGGCGTCGACGCCGGCACGCTCGCCGAATCGTGGCGTCAGCAGCCGGGCACGCCGGTGTACACGGCCGATCGCGATCTGGAAGGTGTCCGGCAGGGCCTGCTCGACGCGACGCGCGAGCGCAAACCCGAATGGCGAGCGACCGACGACAGCCCGGGCACCTTCGACTCGCCTCGTTGACCGTTAGCGCGGCGTGAAGCTCACGTCGCGCGATTCTTCCATTGTTGCTTCACGTATCAGTGGTTAGGCTCTGGTCGCTCGGTCTCTTGTCTTTCATCGCGGTCGCGTCATCACCGCCGTTGCGCTTGCGTCGTTCCATGGCCCTCGTTATCTACGACATCCCCTTCCACGCCGATATCGCGGGCCTCTGGCACGTGCATGTCAACGGCGTGCCCACCGAAAACTTCGGCCGCCGCGTCGACGCCATCGCCTACGCGATGCACCAGTCCAAGCTGGCCGGCGCCCAGCGGGGCATCCAGGTACTGGTGAGCGTGGAGGGCGCCGACGGCATCTGGCGCGAATTCGAATCGACGGCGAAACGGCCGATCACCGAATTGCGCTGACCGTGCCCGGGCTGCACACGGTCTTGACCCGTCGTGCCTGACGATGCACTCCACAGGAGGATCGCCTTGCCCATGTCCCATCGAAAAATCGGTTACTTCGACGTCGAAGGCAGTTGCTATGTCGCCAAGCCAGGCCGGTGGCGCGGCAAGTACATCATCAAGGAAGACGGTGACGAGCTGAAGGAGCACCTCTGCGTCACGCTTCACGAGAATGAGGAAGACGCCTGCGCCGAAGGCCTGCGCCTGGGCATCGCCGCGGCGCGTCAGCTGATGAAAGAGCGCGAGGGCTTCGATCCCGGCGAATCCTGACGCGGGACGAGCGAAGCCTCGTCGCTCACGTCGATGCCGTCGGCGCGGATCGTCAAGATGCCCGCCGCCCGGAGACGCCCCAGCATCCGCGTGACGGTAGCCGCGCTCATCCCGAGGTAGCTGCCGATGTCCTCGCGCGACATCGGTAGCGGTACGAACGCGGATTCGCCTTCGATATGGCGTCGGCGACAACGCAAGTCGAAGAGAAAGCCGCTCACGCGGGTCAGCGCGTCGCCGTCGTCGTGAGACGCTTTCAACAGGCGGTGCTCACGACGACGCAAAGCGGCGAGGTGGCGGGCGATGTCATCGTTGTCGCCGCACAGGTCGCTCATGGCATCGCGGGGAAACCGGCAGAACCAGGTCTTGCCGATCGCGCTGATCGACCGCTCGTGGACCTGCGCGCGGGTGGGTTCGAGCGCGAACAGTTCCCCCGGCAGGTGAAAGGCCACCACGCGGTTCGCATCCGTCGTTTTGGCCATGCCCGAAAGCACGGAAAAATAGCCACGGTGCGGCGAACCGGGCTGGACGAGGCGGTCGCCGTCGCTGAACGGGCCGACACGCTCGACAACGCCGCGGACGCCGAGCAGGGCGGGGTCGCCGCCACGGGTGGCCTCACACGCCGATGCGTGGCGGCACGAACCGTTGCACGCGCTTCCCGGGCGCCATGCCGGCGGCCGTGGGGCAGCTGAAAGGGCATGGGACATGGGCGACCTCCTCGCTCGATGACGACTGCGTGCACGATGTTACGTCCGTCGGCGCCTGGGGTCCTCTCCGGTCGGTCGCCTGTGCGGATATGCCGCAGGTCTCGCACGGCGTGGCGGGGTCTCCAGCGGGGCCCGGGCGATTGACGCCAGCGTCTCTTTCGCTTAGTAAGGAGCCTTGGGGGAAAGTCCGCTAGGAGCCGTCAAGGCATGGCACGTCGAGTCACGTTGTCCCGTTCCACCGCTCTTCGCTTTCGCAGGCAGCCGGCATGACGCGGCCTGAGATCGACGACGCACCGGTCATCAACAGCGCGTTGCCCGATGGAGGCGTGCCCCTGCACGTCGCCCCGTTCGTCATGCGCTACGGCACCGATGTGCTGATCGCGATGCGCCGCGCCGCCGAACACGCGCCCCATCCCAGCGCCGAGCCTGCCTAGCGCTCCGTGGGCCGGGTCGCAGCCGGTGCACGGTGGCCGTCGTCGGGCTCGTCGCCCGCCGGGCCGCCCTTGTGGATCGCACCGACGATGAAGATCACCACCAGGGCGCCGATGAGCGCGATCAGGGCGTAGTAGCGCGTACGGTTCATCGTGAGCCCTCCTTGGGTGGCCTGCGTGCCAGTGTCCGGTTTTGTCGTCAACAAAATGGATGGCGGGTGTCAGCGAGGCCGCGCGTCCAGCAGATCGGCCACGGCGTCGACCAGGGCCTGTACGGCAAACGGCTTGGTCAGCAAAACGGCGCGCTCCGGCAGGCGGGCGTCGCTGAAGGCCTCCCACGCATAGCCGCTGATGAACAGCACCGGCAGGTGCGGATGGATTTCCCGGGCGCTGAGCGCGAGTTGTCGCCCGTCCATGCCGGGCAGGCCCACGTCGGTGACCAACACGTCGGGCCGCAACGGACCACGCAACACGTGAAGGGCCTCGCGGGCGTCTTCGTGGGCGCCGACGACGTAGCCGGCTTCTTCCAGAACCTCCCGCGCCAGCGAGCGAAGCATGGGCTCGTCTTCCACGAGCAGCACGTGCTCGCCCTGGCCGAATCGCTTTAGCACGGCCCCATGGGCGTGGGAGGCGTCGGCCTCGCCCGCGTGTCGGGGTAGCCAGAGGCTGACCGTGGTGCCTTTGCCGGGCGCCGAATCGATGATGGCTCGGCCGCCGGTCTGGCGGGCGAAGCCGTCGACCATCGACAGCCCCAGGCCCGTGCCCTGGCCGATCGCCTTGGTGGTGAAGAAGGGATCGAAGGCCTTCTCGATCACGGAGGGCGGCATGCCTGTGCCGGTGTCGGTCACGGATACCACGACATAGTCGGCCGGCCCCGTGCCGATATCGTGACCGCTGGCGTTGTGCGTGCGGATGGTGAGCACGCCACCATGGGGCATCGCGTCGCGTGCGTTGATCGCAAGGTTGAGTACGGCGCTTTCCAGCTGGCTGGCGTCGGACAGCGTGCGCCACAGGTCGGTCTGCATGCGCAGGTTGAGCTCGAGCCGTTCGCCCAGCAGAGGCCGCAGGAGGAGATCGAGCCCGCGAACGATCGCGTTGGCGTCGACGTCGGCAAGGGAGAGCGCCTGCTGGCGTGAGTAGGCCAGCAGGCGGTGGGTGAGCCCGGCGGCGCGCTTCACCGCGCCGCCGGCGGCGTCCAGTAGCCGACGCACGCCCTCCAGGCGGCCCTGTTCGAGCCGCTGGCCCACCACTTCGATCGCGCCCCCGATGCCACCGAGGATATTGTTGAAGTCGTGGGCGATGCCGCCGGTGAGGCGACCCAGGGCCTCGAGTTTCTGCGCATGGCGCAGCTGGTCTTCCATGTCGCGGCGCCGCTGCGTGTTGCGGCCCATGCCGTAAGCCACATCGCCATCGGGGACGCAGGTCCATGCGAACCAGCGGAAATCGCCGTTTTTGTGGCGGAAGCGCAATTCGAGGTCGACCACCACGTCGCCGTCCTGCAATTGGGTGATCGCATCGCGCGCGCGGTCGACGTCGTCGGGATGCACCAGTTCCTCGAAGTTGACGCCGACCAGTTCGCCCTCGTCGTAGCCCATCTCGTGCTGCCACGCCGGATTGAGGTTGCGGTAGTGGCCGTCACGGGTCGAAACCACGTAAAGGTCGCGCGAGATGCCCCATATCTGGTCGCGCTCGCGCGTACGCTGGTCGACCTCGCGCTCGAGCGAGCTGTTGATCTCGCGCAGCGCCATGGAGGAGCGCACGGCGCGCGTCGTCTCGTGCGTCGTGCCATGGATGCCGACAATCACCCCGTGCTCGTCGCGCAGCGGCATGTAGGAGAACGTCCACCAGGTTTCCTCGGCGAAGCCATGCCGCGACAGCCGCAGGGGCATGTCGCGATGCACCGCGCTTTCCCCGGCGAAGGCCCGCTCGACGTGGAGGGCGGCGTCCGAGTGCGCATCGGTCCACAGTTCGGCGATGGACTTGCCCGCCGCGCCCGCCAGCCGGGCGCCGAGCATCGGCCGGAAGGCGTCGTTGAAGAAGAACAGTCGCCCGCGCCCGGTCGCCACGAACATGGGCCGGGGCGAGTGGAAGATCGTCGAAAGCATCGCGCGCAGGGCCACCGGCCAGCGTTCCGGGGCGCCGGCCGGCGTGACCGTCCAGTCGAACGCGCGAACCTCGTCCGCGGCGGGCGAATCGCTTGGGAGGAAATCGAAAGGATCGGCGGCGCGCGACATCGGGGCCTCGGGGCTGCATGCGGTGTGCCAGGGGGCATGATGCACGATACGCGCCCGGTGCGAATGTTTCATGGCGCGCCTCTCACGCCCGCTCCACGCGCTTGCTGTGAGCGTGACGGCGAACACCACGGAGGAGGACCACCATGAACGACCAATCCACCCCTACGCCGCGCAAACAGAAGGGCGGTATCGGCTACGTGCTGCTCTGGCTGCTCGGCGTGCCGATCCCGGTGCTGATCCTGATCTTCCTCGTGCGCGGCTGTACGTAACGGATGCCCGAACGCAGCGCGGGCGCCCTGGGGCGCCCGCGCTGGAGAACGGATCGGCAGGGGGTCAGTGGCCCTTGCGCGCCTCGTCGGCGGCCTTGCCCACTTCCTTCTGCACCTTGCCGGCGTTCTTCTCGATCTTGCCCGCGGCTTCCTTCGCGTGGTTACCGGTCACCTTGCCGACCACTTCCTTCACGGCGCCCTTGACTTCGTGCTTCATACCTTCGGTGCGGTTCTTGTCCATGGTGGTTTCCTCTGTCACTGCGCGATTCGCAGTGGTTGGATTAACGATGCGAAGCCATAACCGCCTTGTGAAGTGGCCGTTCGGGCGATTTCACGCAGGGTTTTACGTCGCATGCGCGGCACGGCGTTCTTGCTACGATGCGCCCCATGTTGCCCCTGCCCACGTCGGCCACCGCGCCGTTCTGTCCGTCTGAGGTGGCTGGCTCGATCGTCGTTCCGGCGCATCTTCCCTGGTGGAAGAAGGCCCTTCGATTCGCCGGCCCGGGCCTGCTCGTGTCCGTGGGCTACATGGATCCGGGCAACTGGGCCACCGATATCGAGGCGGGGTCGCGTTTCGGCTACCGGCTCCTCTTCGTCGTGCTGCTCTCCAGCCTCGCGGCCATCGTGCTGCAGTGTCTGGCGGCGCGACTGGGCATCGCGACGGGGCGCGACCTCGCCCAACTCTCTCGCGACCGCTATGCCACGACGGTGGGTCGCATCCAGTGGGGGTTGGCGGAGATATCGATCATCTCCTGCGATCTGGCCGAGGTGCTCGGCAGCGCCCTGGCGTTCAAACTGCTCTTTGGCGTATCCCTGCCGGTCGGCGTGGCACTCACGGCGTTGGATACGTTTCTCGTGCTCGGCCTGCAGGGCAGGGGGTTCCGTCGCGTTGAGGCCATCATCCTCGGCCTGGTCGGTACCATCGGCCTGTGTTTCGTCGTGCAGCTGTTTCTGATCGGCCCGGACTGGGGCGCGGTCGCCGCGGGATTCGTGCCGTCGCTTCATGCGGTGTCGACCACCGAACCGCTCTACCTCGCGATCGGCATCCTCGGGGCCACGATCATGCCGCACAACCTCTACCTGCATTCGTCCATCGTGCAGACCCGGGCGGTGTCGGGCGCGTCGGGCAAGCTCGCGGCCCTGCGCCTCACCCGGATCGACACGATCTGCTCGCTGGGCCTGGCCTTGCTCATCAATGCGGCGATCCTCGTCGTGGCGGCGTCGGCGTTCCACGGCACCGGTCGCACCGACGTGGCCGACATCGGGGACGCCTACAAGCTGCTCGCGCCGATTGCCGGCACGACCGTGGCCGCGATCGCGTTCGCGATCGGCCTGTTCGCCTCGGGCCAGAGTTCCACCTTCACCGGCACGATCGCGGGCCAGGTGATCATGGATGGCTTTCTGCGCCTGAAAATCCCCTGCTGGCAACGCCGGTTGATCACGCGCGGGCTGGCGATCGTGCCGGCCTTCATCGGGGTGTGGGTGATGGGCGACCGTGCGGTGGGCGAGTTGCTTGTGGCCAGCCAGGTCGTGCTGAGCGTGCAGTTGCCGTTCGCCATGTATCCGCTGATCCGCTTCACCAGCCAGCGCGACCTCATGGGCGAGTTCGTCAACACGCGGCCGGTGGCGCTCGTGGCGTGGCTGTTGTTCGTCGTGATCTCCGCAGCCAACGTATGGCTGGTCGCCCAGGTGTTCGGTCTGGCGTGACGCATCGCCCACGTGGGCATCACGGCGTTCGCTTCAGTCTCACCGCACGACGACACCAACGGTTACCCACGATGCACACACAGCCTTCGCCGGAGATTCCGGACATGCCCGGCCAGCCGCCTGAAGAACGGCCCACCACCCCTGCACCCGAGGTGCCCGACATGGGGCGGCCGACGCCTCAGGATGCGCCGGGCCACCCCGATCATCCGGAAAGCCAGCGTTCGATGTCGATGTCCGGGGCACTACCCGAACCGCTCTCCATCCGTATTCCCTGAATCGCCTTTGCCGGGAGATTCGTCATGCCGGAGAAAGCCACCCTCGCCCGGGTCCGCAAGGACAAGAAGGAAGGCAGATCGCCTTCCACGCAAGCCGGTGAGTTCGTCAAGGAAGAGATCGAGCATGTCCGTGACGGCAAGCACGGCGCCCGCTCGACGAAACAGGCGATCGCTATCGGCCTGTCCAAGGCGCGGCGTGCCGGCGTGAACGCGGCGCCGTCCCGGAGCGCGAGCCCGGCCACGCGTAAAAAAGCCTCGCAGGACATGGCCGCATCATCGGGGTCGTCGACCGGCGGAAACGCCCGCAAGACGGCATTTCGCAAGCGCCCGGCGACCAAGAGCGCGCGCAAGACCGCCACGACGTCTGCGACACGCTCGCGGGCATCCCGGAGCGCACTGAAGCGGGAGGGGCAGGGCGCGGTGTCGAAGCGCGCCCTGGCCAGTCAGGGCAGGAAAGCGGCGGCCAAACGGACCGTCGCCGATCGTTCCGCCGCTGCGAAGAAAGCCGCACGGACCAAGGGGCCGGCGGCACGGAAGGCCGCGGCGGAGAAGGCCGCGCGCACGCGGGCGCGCAAGGCCTCCTGACGAACGAAGGCCCGCCGATGGCGGGCCTTCTCGTGTCGTCAGCGAAGACGGATTAGACCGCGTCGCCGCTCAGGCGGCTGGCGACTTCGCCGAGCCAATCGTAGCCGTCCATCTCACCACCGAAGAGATCCAGGCCGTTCGTCGCCTCAGTGGCGCGGTAGCCCGTGGTGTATTCGAAGGTGGTGATGCCGTATTCGTTGCGCAGTTCATTCATGGTGGTGTCTCCCAGTCATCGCCAGACCGGATGTTTCTGGACGATCGCCACGTCGCCGGTCTCTGGCGTGGCGTGACCCCTTGGACGGATGAAGCGTCGCGGGTCGTTCAATGTGGTGAACAATGAGTTCGTTAGACTTTCGTCACGGGCTGGTTGGATCAATTTCTAAACCAACCGGTTTACCCACAAACCCTTAGTAGGGACGCCTGAAAGCTTTACAAGGGCCGCCAAGCATTAAATTGTTGGACAGCGGTTGTAAGCAAAAGGTTCAACGGACGCTTCAAGAAACTTCGTAGCGGTCGTTCCGGAAAGCCTTCCTGGACCTTTCGTTCGCCGGGCGGTGCCGATGCGTTAACCCTAGTTTAACTCGAACGGGCGTTTGACGCCAACCCGGCCGTTGGCGGCCGTTCAACCGGGGGCCCGCAAGGGTCTAGAATCCCTGGTCCACCGTTTGAGGAAATCGCCCATGAAGTCTCGCGCCGCCGTCGCCTGGGAAGCAGGAAAGCCGCTCTCTATCGAGCACATCGACGTCCAGGGTCCCAAGGCCGGCGAAGTGCTCGTGCGCATCGTGGCCACCGGCGTCTGCCATACCGATGCGTTCACCCTGTCGGGCGACGACTCCGAGGGAGCGTTCCCCGTGATCCTCGGCCACGAGGGCGGCGGCATCGTGGAGGAGGTCGGCGAGGGCGTCACGTCGCTCAAGCCGGGCGACCACGTGATTCCGCTCTATACGCCCGAGTGCGGCGAGTGCAAGTTCTGTCGTTCGGGCAAGACCAACCTCTGCCAGAAGATCCGTGTCACGCAGGGCAAGGGCCTGATGCCGGACGGCACCTCGCGCTTCTCGATCGGCGGCAAGCCGCTGCTGCATTACATGGGCACGAGCACGTTCAGCGAGTACACCGTGCTGCCGGAGATCTCGCTGGCCAAGATCAACAAGGACGCCCCGCTGGACAAGGTCTGCCTGCTCGGCTGCGGCATCACCACCGGCATCGGCGCCGTGCTCAATACCGCCAAGGTCGAGCCGGGTGCCACGGTGGCCGTGTTCGGCCTGGGCGGCATCGGCCTGTCGGTGGTGCAGGGCGCGGTCATGGCCAAGGCCTCGCGCATCGTCTGCGTGGACATGAACCCGTCGAAGTTCGAGATGGCGAAGATGCTCGGCGCCACGGATTTCGTCAACCCGCGCGACTACCCGGATACCCCGATCCAGCAGGTCATCGTCGACCTGACCGATGGCGGCGTCGACTATTCGTTCGAGTGCATCGGCAACGTCGAGGTGATGCGCGCCGCCCTGGAGTGCTGCCACAAGGGCTGGGGCGAGTCGATCATCATTGGCGTGGCCGGGGCGGGGCAGGAGATCCGCACCCGCCCGTTCCAGCTGGTGACCGGGCGCGTGTGGCGAGGCTCGGCGTTCGGCGGCGTGAAGGGCCGCAGCGAACTGCCCGGCTATGTCGACCGCTACATGGGCGGCGAGATCAAGATCGATCCGATGATCACCTACACGATGGGCCTGGACGACATCAACCGCGCCTTCGACCTCATGCACGAGGGCAAGTCCATCCGTTCCGTCATCATCTACTGAGTGCCGCCGATGAACGACACGATCGACCTGATCCACCGTTACTACGACGCGTTCAACCGTCGCGACTGGCCGGGCATGCTCGCGCTGCTCGACGACAACGTGCACCACGACGTGAACCAGGGCGGTCGGGAAACCGGCCGCGCGCGCTTCGCCGCCTTCCTTGAGCGGATGAACACCAGCTACGCCGAAGAACTCAGGCACATCGTCATCATGGCCAACGAGGCCGGCGACCGGGCCGCGGCGGAATATGTCGTCCACGGCGAATACAAGGCCACCGACGAGGGCCTGCCGCTGGCGCAGGGCCAGCGTTACGTGTTGCCGGGCGGGGCGTTCTTCGACGTGCGCGACGGGCGCATCACGCGCGTGACCAACTACTACAACCTTGAGGATTGGCTGTCGCAAGTGCGGCGGGTCGAGGTGGACTGACGCGACGGCCGGTTCCCGAACCGGCCGTTTCGCGCTCTAATGGCAACCCGTCCCCCCTGCGTTCACTCCCCATGTCGCTGCACGAATTCCAGCTCGAGGGCGACTACGTCGAACTCAACATCCTCCTCAAGCTCACGGGCATCGCCGGCAGCGGCGGGGAGGGCAAGCACCTGGTCGCCGAAGGCCTGGTGAAGGTCGACGGCACGGTCGAGCGGCGCAAGACCTGCAAGGTGCGCGCGGGGCAGGTGGTGACGATCGGCGACGACGAGGTACGCGTCGTCGCCTGAACCGGTCAGGACATCACGTTGAGCTGGGTGGCGCCGATCACGGCGATGAATACCACCGACAGCATCCAGAAACGGCTCGGATCGCGCCATACGCACACGCCCAGGCAGACCACGCCGAGCACGCACGACACGATGCCGGCGGCCGTGAGGCCGAGCGCCAGCAGCGAGGGGTCGCCGCCGCCGGAGGCGAGCAGGAGCGGATGAAAGATCGCGTACCACGCCAGCACGAGGCAGGCGCCGCCGACGATGCCGAGTAGCCAGTTGGAGGGATGGTGCCTGGGAAAACGCTGGATGCCGAGATAGATGGCGAGAACGACGACAGCAAAAACGACGAGCAATAAGGCCATGCGATAACCCCTTTGTCGTGACTGGTGCGGTCCCCACCGCGAGAGTCGTTCCGTCGAGCATGGACCATGTGACGTTCCGCGTCATGCTGCGGCGCGATAAGGGCCTGGGAGGGTTTCGTCGGCCCTGGCGGCGTTTCGTCGGAAACCTCCGCTCCTGCCGAACGTCGCGGCGTA
>CAJYHU010000352.1 GCA_913774655.1 uncultured Luteibacter sp.
CGGTGCGATCCAGACCGTGCGCGGCTTCGGCTACATGGTGCCGCGGGAGCCCAAGTGAAGCACGCGAGCCTGCGCAAGCGGCTGCAATGGCTGATCGTGCTGGTGTTGCTCGCGGTGCTGCTGCCGCTGGGCGTGCTCAGCGCGCAGCGTACGCTCGAAGAAGTGGACGAACTCTCCGATGGGCGCCTCGCCCAGGCCGCGCGTACGCTGGAGGTGCTCGTGGGCCGCATCGGGGTCGAACAACTGCGCACCCAGCGCCACGCCCGCCTGACGGTGCCGAGTTTTTCCAACCATCCGCAGGAAGTGACCGTGCAGGGGCGCACGTTCGAATCCGAAGTGGGCTTCCAGGTATTCGACCGCGACGGCACGCTGCTACTCGCCACGGAAAACCTGGCCGGCGTGCCGCGGGTGCCGGCGCCGGACGGCTCCTTCGAAGACCTCACCAGCGAACACTACACGTGGCGCGTGTTCACGCTGATCATGGAAGAGCAGGGCATCACGATCCGCGCGGGCGAGCGATACGACAGCCGTCACGAGATCACGCGGGCGCTGTGGATCGAACACGGCCTGCCCATGCTGGTCGGCCTGCCGCTGCTCGCGTTGCTGGTCGGCTGGGCGATCCGTCGCGGATTGGCGCCGCTGGAGGAACTGGAGCGGGCGCTGTCCGCGCGCGAGCCCGGCAGCCACGAACCGATCCACCTCCCCGAGGCACCGGCCGAACTCGAACCGCTGCTGTCGGCGCTCAACGAGCAGATCGCCCGCATCGAGCATGCTCTCGCCCGGGAGCGTCGTTTCAGCGCCGACGTGGCGCATGAACTGCGCACGCCGCTGGCCTCCACCATGATCAACCTCGAAGACGCCATGGCCTCGGCCGGCCCCGACGACACGCAGACGGCGCTGGAGGCCGCGAGGGCCTGCCTGGTATCGCTGGCCCGCCGCACCGAGCAGTTGCTGGCGCTCGCGCGCCTGGAGGCCGGTGCGGCCTCGGGGCCGCGTACGCCGGTGGACATCGCCGAACTCGCCCAGGAAACCCTCGACGAGTTGTCGCCGATCCTCGAACGCGGTGGCGTGGAACTGGGCATCCGTGCGTTACCGGAAGGGCTCGTCGTCGAAGGCTACCCCGTCGCGCTGGGCGCGATGTTGCGCAACCTCCTGGAAAACGCGTTTCGTCATGCGCCCCCGGGTGGACACGTGGAACTGTCCATCGCCCGTGGCGACGACAGCGTGGTCGTCGAGGTCGTGGATGATGGTCCGGGCATCCCGGCGGATCGTCGCGCGTCGATGTTCACCCGTTTCGAGCGCGGCGTGGATACGCAGCACGGCTACGGGTTGGGCCTGTCGATCGTCCAGCGCGCGGCGGAACTGCACGACGCGCGGGTCGAGCTGCTTGATCGCGAGGGGGGGACGGGGCTGCGCGCCGTGATCCGTATCCCCCTCGCCCGCTGAGGGTCAGAGCGGCCTGGCGATGGCGCCGATGAGGTCCTTGCCGTCGCCGCGCACGAGGTGCGGATACTTCAGGCCCCCGTGGTAGTCGACCGCGACGTGGCGGTAATCGTCGACGTCCTTCACCAGGAAATCGATCGGGGCGTTGCCGCCCTTGGCTGCGGTGATAGCGTCCTTGAGCGTCTGGAAGCTGAAATCCTTGCCGTTGACCGCGACCACGGTCACGCCCGGCACGAGGCCGGCGCGCGCCGCCACGCCATCCCACTGGGCGTCGCGGATCTCGCCCTTGTCGCTCACCACCACGCCGAGCGAATACGCCAGGTTCACCGCCTTGCGCAGCGTTTCGCCCGTTTTCATGAAGGGCGTGGGCTTGTCATCGTAGACGAGCTTCCAGCCGCCGCCTTCGATGCCGTGTTCGGGAAGCGTGTCGCCCGTGGCATCGAGGCGATCGCGCAGGAAGGTTTTCCAGTCGTACGGCTGGACGCTGTTGAGCGCGGCGATCACGTCGTCGAAGGTGTAGGTCTTCGGCACGTAGCTGCCGTTGTCCATGCCGTAGAAAGCGCGGGCGAATTCATCCAGCGTGTGCTTGCCGCCGGAGAGCTGGCGGATCTTCGTGTCGACGTCGAGCCAGAGCAACTGGCCTTCGGGGTAGTAGTCCGCGCCGCGGCGGTAGTTGCCCCAGCCGCGGGTGCTGTTGGCGGTGAGCGGGATGGCGTCGGCGGTGTCCTGGAGCGAACGCCACGAACGGCCGGTCCGTGCGGTCATGTCGGCGGCGATGCCCGCGAGGGAGTCGCGCCACTGGTCCGTAGTCCAGATCCCCGAACGCGCCGTGAGCACGCCGGACCAGTAGTCGGTGAGGCCTTCGTAGACCCAGAGCAGGTCGTCCTGCATCGGATCGGTGAACGTCGGCGTCCACAGGTCGGCGGGGCGGCGGAACTTGCCGTTCCACGAGTGCACGTATTCGTGCGGCAGCAGGCTGCCCGCGGCGACGTTGACGTCCGCGTCGGTGAGGAAGTTGGCGAAGAGGCGGTCATCGCTCGACTGGTGGTGTTCCAGGCCGAAATGGCCGGTGTGGTCGGAGGTGACCAACAGGAAGTCGTAGTGACCGTAGTGGTGCGCGCCGAACAGCTTGTTGGCCTGCACCACGAGCGAACGCTGCTTCGCGATCTGCGCGTCGGAGGCTTTCACGCCCTCGGCGGTATCGCCGGTGATGTCCAGGTGCACGGGCACTGCCTGGCCCGGCGCGAGATCGACGCGATTGAAGTACTTGCCGGTCAGCACGGGCGAGTCGACGAGGTTTTCGTAGCTCACCGGCTTGAAGCGCACGGTATCGCCCTCCTGGCCGTCGTTCTCCAGGGCGCTGGCGAACTTCCAGCCGGCAGGCAGCGTCACGCTGGGAGCGACGGTGATCCGGCTCGTGTAATAGCCGGCCGGGTAGAACGACACCTCGTTGAACGACAGCGGGATGTAGTTCGGCGTGGCGGGGGCGAGGTATTCGAAGGACAGTTCGAGCGTTTTCACGCCTTCGGGCACGTCGACGTGGAAGGCGTACATTTCCTTTAGGTCACGCCGCCACGGGATGCGCTTGCCGTTGCCGGTGACGGTGAAGCCCACGACGTTGGGAAGCGGTC
>CAJYHU010000353.1 GCA_913774655.1 uncultured Luteibacter sp.
GATGATCCAGGACGATCCCTCCCTGGAGGGCGTCGGTGCGATCCTGTTCGACGAGTTTCACGAGCGCCACCTGGCCGGCGACCTCGGTGCCGCGCTGGCGCTCGACGTCCAGTCGGCCCTGCGCCCCACGCTTCGTCTGGTCGTGATGTCCGCCACGCTCGACGGCGAGCGCATCGCGCGGTGGCTGGGCGCGCCGCGGATTACCAGTCCTGGCCGTGGCTTTCCGGTCGAGATCGTCCATCCGCCGGCGCGCACTCAGGAAACCGTCGAGCACCATCTCGCGCGGGTGGTCGCGCTAGCGTTGCGGGAGAACGAGGGCGACGTGCTGGCCTTCCTTCCGGGTCGGCGTGAGATCGAACGTGCGCGCGGCCTGCTCGATCGGCTGGGCGACGGTGTCGAGGTCGTCGCCTTGCACGGTGAACTCTCGCTCGCGGAACAGCAATGGGCGCTCGCCCCGGCCGATCCCGGTACACGTCGCGTGGTGCTGGCCACCAACGTGGCCGAATCCAGCGTCACCCTGCCGGGCATTCGGGTCGTCGTCGACAGCGGCCAGGCGCGAGAGCCGCGCTTCGATCCGTCATCGGGGTTTACCCGGCTGGAGACGGTCGCGATTTCCCAGGCATCCGCCGATCAGCGCGCCGGCCGTGCGGGGCGCGTGGCGCCTGGACGCGCCTACCGTCTGTGGCCCGAAAGCCGCCGCCTGGAGGCATCGCGCGTCGCGGAGATCGAGCAGGTGGAGTTATCCGGCCTTGCGCTCGAACTGGCCGGTTGGGGGAGTGACCGCCTGCCGTGGCTCGATGCGCCTCCCGCCGGTGCGATCGGGCAGGCGCGCGATCTGCTGCGCCGCCTGGGTGCTCTGGACGATCTGGATGCGATCACGCCGCTCGGGCGCGGCATGCTCACACTCGGCGCGACGCCGCGCCTCGCAGCGGCGGCTTTGCGTGCGCCCGCGTCGAGCCGTGCGCTCGTTGCCGACCTGCTCGCGCTCGCCGAAGCGCGCTCGCCACTGCGCGGCGAAGCGGCGCGCAACGATGACTTCCGGCAGCGACTGCATGCCCTGCACCTTTGGCGCGATGGTGGCGCGCGAGCGGCTCGCTCGGGGACCGCCGATGCCGGCGCGCTCGCCGCCATCGAAAAGGCGTCAGCGGGATGGCGTCGCCGCCTCGACGTTCGTGCCGCGGCCAGCGGCGTACCGGACAGTCGCACCGTCGGCAACCTCCTGGTGCATGCGTTTCCCGATCGCGTGGGACGGCGCGATGATGGGCCGGCGGCACGTTACCTGTTGTCCAATGGCCGGGGCGTGCGCCTGCACGACGCGAGCGCCTTGCATGGCGAACCATGGCTGGTCGTGCTCGACCTGCGTCTGGATGCCCGCGATAGCCTGGTCTTCTCGGCCGCACCCGTGGACGAGGATGTCCTCGAACGGGATTACCCCAACCGCTTCATCGTCGAGCGCGTGCTTCGGTGGGACGAAACACGCCAGATCGCCGAGGCATTCGAGGAACGCCGTTTTGATGCGATCGTGATATCGCGCAAGTCCGTGCCGGTTGCCGGTGATGACGCCGTCCCCGCGCTGCTGGCGGCCGTTCGTGCCAAAGGCATCGCATGCCTCCCGTGGAGTGAGCATGCGCAACGTCTTCGAGCCCGCATCAATGCCGTTCGCGGTTGGTTGCCCGACGCCGGGCTGCCAGATGTCAGCGATGAGGCATTGCTGATCCGCCTTGGCGACTGGCTGGCTCCCTACCTGACGGGCAAGCGTCGCCTCGATGCCTTGCAGGCCTCCGCGCTTTCCGAAGCGCTCGCCGCCATGCTCGACTACGACCAGCGCCGTCTTATCGATGCGCTGGCACCCGATGAACTTCGCGTGCCCAGCGGTATGTGTCGGCGTCTTGAGTACGGCACGCGCGAGGATGATCCGTCCGCTCCCCCCGTACTCGCCG
This sequence comes from uncultured Luteibacter sp., assembly GCA_913774655.1. GTDB lineage: Bacteria > Pseudomonadota > Gammaproteobacteria > Xanthomonadales > Rhodanobacteraceae > Luteibacter > Luteibacter sahnii. Next base: position 1,941 of record CAJYHU010000353.1, read on the forward strand.
TGAAGCTGCAGGAGTTGTTCGGTCTGGCCGACACGCCGCGCGTCGGCGATGGACGCGTTGCCGTCATGCTTCACCTCCTGTCGCCCGCAGGGCGGCCGATCCAGGTGACGCAAGACCTGGCGGGATTCTGGAATCGCACCTATCCGGACGTCAGAAAGGAGCTGAAAGGGCGTTATCCCAAGCATCCTTGGCCCGACGATCCGTGGACGGCTACGGCCACGCACCGGGCCAAACCCCGGGGTACGTGACTCGACGCGTGACGGTCAGCATTCCGGCGGAGCCGCGTGGGGCGTATCGGAGGGAAGGGACGGCGATTCATCGCTCGCGGTCGACGTTTCCGAAATCCGGGGGAGGCGGGGGGCAGCCAACTGGAGGGCGTGGCCGCTCCAGGGAACACCCTTGATGACACGGTTCAATGCGCTGGGATTGAGGTTGCGCCTTACCTGCACGGCACGCGCATCGGCCAGGACGTCGGCGGCGAGCAGCGAGCGGTCGGTCATGGCATCGACGAGCTTGAGGCCTTTCAGCCGGGCCCTCCCCGACGCCACGAGTGCATCGCGCTGCGCTCGCGGGACCGACCCGAAAATCTGGGTCATGTGGATGTCCACGTCAAAGTGCGCCGCGAGCTGACGCGCGGACGCCCTGCACGTCGTGCACGCTCCGGTACTGACCATGCCGCGTATTTCGCCGCCGCGAGCTACCACGCCGTTGCGCAGGTCGTCTTCGATGGCTCGCAGGGCCTTGTATTCAGGATCGAGCGCGTGGTATCGGCCCTCGTGCCAAAACGCCTCCATCACGGAGCCCGATGGTGAACGGAACGGGGCTCGTACATCGAGGTCATCGAATCCCGTGTAGAACACGGTATCCGCGTCTTCGGCCGCCGCCAGTTCGCCATCGCTCGGCCTGACGCTTTGAAAGCGCGCTTCCGCCTCGTCCGTCCACTCGAAGTCCGAATCCGGGGAATCCGGGGTGCGCAACGGTGACGAGCCTTCGAAAGCCTCACGGGCCACGAGCCCCAGGGGTTTTCCTCCCATGGCATGGTAGACCTTGAGCCTTGGCTGGCCCGCCGTCTGAAACCGATATTCGAAACGTGCGATCGGTGCCTCGCGCATGTGTGTTTCGATCGATTCCCACCGCCGGGCGATATACGTACCCGCGTGCGTCTGGCCGATCAGGGCGCGCATGGCGTCGATGCTGCGCTGTACGCTCGCCTCCAGCAACGCGGTGACGTTGCCCTCGTCGACGCCGACGGTTTGGATCGACACCGTGCCGGCGTTCGACGGTGACGACAGAAAAAGGATGAGCAGCGCGATCCGCTGCCGTCGGAAGAACGTGCACATAGGATTACCCCTCGACCGGGCAGCTGAGCCGGGAGACGCGAGACGTGGCGACGTCGGCTTCGACATCGGACAGGCTTCCCTCGGCGACCATCTCGTCGGCGATGAGCATCTCGCCGACCTCGACCAGTGCCGCGATATCCAGCAGAACCAGCACGGGCGCGATGAGGTATTCAAGTCGGGCGATGAGGCTCACATGGTTCGGATCAGGTGCGGCCCTCGCTTGCCTGCGCGCCTCGGCAAGATACCAACGATGCACGGCGCGATCGGTCGCTGCCACGAAGCATAGCGGCCTGGGATCGTCCTTCGATCCGGTGCCCGCATGCGACGGGCGCGGAGTCGCATCGGGTGTGCACGGTGGTGCGGAGACATAGCCCTGGAGATCGCGGTAGGCCGCTGCGATACGTGCGATCCGATACGATGCAGGCAAGGTGCTTTCTTCGTCAACGACCCGATGAACCACGAGATGTTGCACGAGCAGCCCCAGGTAGCGAAGATCGCTGGCAGGAATCCGATCGAGTGTTTGCGCCTTCATCATTCGTTCGAGCACAGGCTTTTCGATGCCCAGTGCGTTTCGTCGGGCCGGGTCCGGTGTCCCCGCGACCTGATCCCTGAGCCGCTGCAGTGCGATCGCATAGACGGCGGCCTTCGTGGAATGGCTGTAGCCTGTCAGATCCAGCGCATGCCAGAAAATATCCGCATCTACCCGTGCTTTCGTTGCGCTGGCAGCGACGAAGTCGTCGCGAAACCCTGGTAAGGGCATGACGTCCACGCGTGGCCTGGCCCGGGTCAGGCCGAGCGTACGTTGCAGGGATCGAAGAGCGGTGTCCTGGTCGGCTGCCGGCCATGCCGCGACCGCGTTGGCCCAGTCGACATCGTTCGCCAACACGGGCTGCTCGATGACGTCGCTGTAGGGGGAGGAGGGATCGCTCAGCAGCTTGGCGATGAAGGTCGCGTTGTCGTGTGACAGTGCCTCACGAATACCCAGGCGACGGATGCGCTCCTTGTGGTAGATCGTCAGCGCGTCCGACCCGGCGATCGTCGCAGAGGGTGCCGCGATGACAAGCCACGCCAGGACGAGCGTGCGTGTGCGGAGGATTGGCTGTAACGACGTGATCATGAATCACTGCTCGCATTGGCGGATGCTGAGCGACCCCGCCTCGGCAGCGGCCAGGTGGTCGAGATCGACATCGTCGAACCATGTCGCGCGTGGCGCGCCGTCGATTCGCTGGCGCAGCCGTTCGGTCGTGGTGGATTTTCGCACCGTCTTGAGCAACGTCGAGGACGCGCGGCTTGCGGCCGTGATGTCGGACTGAAGCACATCGTACAGGCCTGCCTGCGACGGCGTATTGACTTCGTCGAGCTGATACACCTGAACCGATAGGCGGTACGTATCGGCGATGGCCTGGAATCCTGCCTCGCACGAGGCGCACACCGTCTTGCTGACATACGCCGTGATGCGTCCGCCCTGCGGCACCGACGAATCGATGAAAAGGCTCTCCAGTTTTCTCAGGGCTTTGATCTCCGCGTCGCCGGCGTGGTTTCTGCCATCACCGATAATGCTGGCTTCGACCACGCCCCCTGTCGGCTGGTCGAGTAGCGGGGCCCGAATGTCCACGGGCGCCGTCGGTCGGAAACCTTCGCGGAGACTGACCTCGTCTGGATAGTACGTGGCCTCGGCCGCGTCGCTGGCGACGTCATCGGGCGTGGCGAACGGTGCCTCGAGGTCACTCTCGCCGGTACTCGTGACACCGCTTGACGTGTCAGAGAGACCGCCCAGGCGCTGGATGATCGATGTATTCGAGCGGCCGCTGCGCGAGTGAATGCGGATCGGATGCTCCCAGCCGGGAGGGCGGTATTCGACGATGGCAATCGTCGCGCCATGCGTCTTCGCCTCAAGCGCCCTGATCTGTTTCATCGAGGGTGCGCGAACGGCCGCGGTGAGCGCCGCGGCAGCGGCCGTGGCATAGACATCGGCGTCATAGGCCAGCATGGCAGCCATATTGCCGGCGCCGTAGCCGATCGATACCTCCTGCCCGGCGACAGGAAAAATGAAGGCGCTCAGGCTGAACGCGGCGAGCTTGAACAAGCGCTTCATGGACGGCGGACTCCACAGATCAGGGGGGCGAGGCGACGCGGAGCGGGAGCTTCCGTGCTCGCCGCCGCTTCTTCAGCGTCGAGGGCTTCGGCAGCGAGTGCCTCGGAGAATTCGGTGAGGGTGGCGATTTCGATCAGTCCCATGAATCCGTTGATCCATCGCGACAGCGTGTTCCAGCCGTCGTGGTTGTTCTCGTGGAGCGGTCGACCGGAGGCTTCGAGTCGTGCTTCGTGGCGATACCAGTGATGAACGGCGCGGTCGGTCGCTGCGACGAAGCACAACGGGCTGTTGTGATCGAAGGCGCTGCTGTCGATCGGCCGGCCTGTCGACGGCTTGCTGTCGGTGCAGTAGGGTCCTCCGAAGTAGCCGAGCGCGTCTTTGTAGGCGGCGGCAGCGCGCGCCACGCGAAGCGCGGCGGGCAATCGCTGGGTGCCCTCGGGTGAGATGCTCATCGAGCCGGTACGTATCGCCATGTGGAGGATCGACATGAGATACGCGCGGTCGCTCGTGGCGGCCGGATAGTCGATGTCGTCGGACATATATCGACGCGCTACATCCTTGCGGATGGCCATGGCCTCCCATTGCTCCCGGGGAACCTGCTTCATCTGCTCCCTCAGTAGCTGCATGGCCACCGCCTCGCGGGCGGCTGCCGTGGGCCGTGACGGGTGGCGGAGCCGTGCCTGGCGGAAGATCGCGGGCGACAGGTCGGCCTTCTTGGCGTTGGCTGCCGCTTCCCGCCCGCCAAAGGCGACCGTATCTGCCGCGGTGACGGCCAGATCGATGTCGGGTCGCGCCTTGGTAAGTCCGGTCTGCCACCGCAACGTGGCGAGTGTGCCGGCGAAAGCATTGGGTAGGTGCGAGCCAACCCGTTGGGTAAACGCGGGCCACCAGGTTTCATTGGTAAACGATGGTGTGTCAACGACGTCGCTGTACGGCGATCCGGGATCGACCAGCAATCGGGTGAGGAGCCCGGCGGTGCCCCAGGTTGCTTCATCAAAGGGCTTGCCTCGCTCCGATGACTGGAAGCGTACGAGCTCTCTGTAGATGTCGGCGGTCAGCGGGTGATCGATGGGGGCGCCCTGCGCGCTCGCGATAAACAAGCTTGCGGCAAGCGCGATCCTGCGTCGTGACGTCATGTCGTCTCTCGGTGATGTCCATATCGGCGGAGAAGTGTGACTCACCCTCCTTCGCAAGCCTGTCGGCGCAGGCGGACAACCCTGTAAGCGCATCTCGCGTGGGGCGTGTTTCTCGTCCGCGAAGGTTGCGCCCACGCATGGGCGCGCTCGTTAGCAGTCCTCGAAGACAGGATCGTCGGACTCGCTCGGTGGTCGGCTGTGACCGCGTTGGCCCTTCTCGCTGTCCGGTGCCATCTTCGACGTGCCCAGTCGGAACGAGCGCCTTATCCAGGACGATGGTCGGGCATCGTTGGTGCCCAGGGGGGAAAGAAGACGTCGGACCTGGCGGTCACGCGACTCCGCAAGGAGGTCCCTGGCGATGAGCGGCCTGCCGCTTTGGGCGTCGACGAGCAAGGGACCTTTCCACCGCGCCACGCCCGATGCGATCGCGTCACGCTGCACTTTCGTCGACACGCCACCGAACACCTGCGTAAGCCTCGCGTCGATGCCGTACGTGTCCGCTAGGCTCTCCAGCGCGTGGCGGCAGGATACGCATGCGCTCGCCCCGACCATGCCGACAAGGGTGCCGCCGCGAGGTACGACCCCGTCGAGGATGTCGCGTTCGATGGCGCGTATCGCCTTGAATTCGGCATCCACGGCACCCTGCGCTCCTTCGACCTCGAATGCCGTCAGCACCGAGTTGTCCACGTCCGTAACGCGGGCCCTGACGCTGCCCTCGGGGAGTTCGGAAAAGTACGCATCGTCGCTGGCATCCATCGCGCGTTGCCGCGCGAGATCGTGCGGTGTCGTCTCATGCGGCTCCCGTTGGGTGAAGTCGCCCGAGTCGAGCAGGGGGGGCGTGGGAGCGGGACTGTCGCCCGCGAAGACGGATTCCGCCACGTCGCTCAGCGGCGGTCCCGACATCGCGTGGTAGACGCGTGTCTGGAGCGAACCATCGATCTGGTAGCGGTATTCCACGCGGGCGACAGATGCCGATCGCATGGAAGCTTCCAGCGCTTCCCAGCGGCGCGGATGGTGCGCCAGTGGATATTTGTCGAGAATGAGCGAGCGCATGGCACGCATGTGGTAATCGCTCGTCGCCTCCAGCAGGGCGACGACATTGCCTTCGCTCAGGCCCATCCGGTCGATCGTGACCGTGCCGGCGTGGACCGGAGCGGTGGTCAGGGCCAGCGTCATCGCCAGCCTACGGGTAAGGGTGGTGTGTGCCATGGGTCAGTCCACCCGTGCGCAGGACAGCGGGAGGGCGCGTTCGGCGGTGGCCTCGACGCTTTCCTCCGCGGCGAACGCTTCGGCTGCCAGGCTCTCCGCCTCCGCGGCGCCGGCAAACTCGACGATGGCGGCGGCGTCCAGCAGCGGCATAAACAGTGCGGCAGCCGCGAGCACCTTTGCCAGTCCGCTTTCATGGGGCGCGTCGGGAATCCGATGCGCCTGCCGGTCCACTTCACCGAGGTACCACTGATAAACGGCGCGATCCGTGGCGCCGGCGAAGCAGAGTGGACGGTCGTCTCCCGGCTGCCCGGTGCCGGCACGGCCTTCGCGTGGCGTGGCGTCGCGATTGCAAGGGTAAGTTAACAGGTAGCCTTCCAGGTCACGGTAGGCAGCCGCGACACGCGCGACACGATAGGCGGCGGGAAGTTCGCGCGCGCCCATGCGGTCGGCATCGCCGTAGCGCCGGTGCACGAGGTGGTACTGGAGCAGCAGCGAGAGATAGTTGACGTCGTAGGACGTGAGGTGATCCATGAAGCGAGCGGCCATCATGCGATCGAAAACATCCGCACGCACGCCTAGCGCGTCGCGCCGCTCGGCGGGCGTCTGCTCGATCTGCCGCCTTAGGATCTGCATCGCTACCGCGAATCCTGCGGCGCGTGTCGAGTGTTCGTATCCCGTCAGGTCGATCATGTGTCGGAAAATGTCCGCGTCCACGCCCGCCTTGACGACGCTGGCCTCTATGAAAGGGTCGGAGAGGTCACCACGGGTCGCGACATCCACGCCAGGTCGCGCACGCGTCGCGCCGAGATCCCAGCGGAGGATGTCCAGGGCATCGTCGTGGCCGATGCCGGAGGGGAGTGAACCGAGTACCGATGTCCAGGCCGTGGCATTGGTGAAGTCCGGCTGTTCTTCCAGGTCGCTGTACGGATAGCCGGGTCTATCCAGGAGATCGTCGGGCGCGACGGCGATGCCGCGGCCTCGCTGTGGATCTTTCAACAGCGCGATGACATCCGGGCCAGGGACGGCCGCAAAGGACATGGTGGGAAGGATGGCCACGACCGTTGCCACGGCGGCGTGTCGCCATCGGAAAAAAATTGAGGGGTTCATTCGCACAACTCCTTCGAGAGAATGAGATCCGATGACTCGACCGAGCCCGGAAAAACGTCGCGTGGTGTCGGTTCGCCGTACCAACTCGCGCGTCGCGTCATCCAGGACGTTTCCTTGCCGAGTGCCTGGTTGTTGTAGGCCTTGCGTATCTCCCGCAATGCGTCGGACGACCTGCGGCTTTCCGCCACGATATCGGTCATGCGTGCGGGGGCGTTGCCCTGGCCGGCGGGTGGCTCGATGAGGTAGCGGATGGTGCCGTTCACGTCATGCGTCTCGGCGAAAAGATCGATATTTTCGCTGCATGACACGCAAGGCGATTTACTGACGATACCGGTGAGCTTGCCGCCACGTGGTACGCGATGTTCACGGATTTCCTTGTCGAGGTATCGCAGGTTCTTCAGTTCCGCATCGTTGGCCCGGTTGTAGTTGCCATCCACCGTCGCTTCGAAGTCCGACTCCCCCTGTCGAACGAGCGTCGTCCTGACGTGCCTCAGGGGTTCGGCCTCGCTGTCGTCGGGCGGATAGAAGTCCGAGTCGTTGATGTCCCTCTGGAGTTCGGTCTCGGTTACTTCGTACCGACCGCGGGGCGCGTGCGACTCGTCGCTGGATGAGCCTGCGTTGCTTCCGGGGCGGACGACGCCCGAGTCATCCGATCCCTCGCCTGCGCCGAATGAGGGTTGTCGTGAGCCCCCCATCTTGCTTCGGCCGATCGTAGCGATGGTGTCCAGCGGCTTGCCGCTTCGTCCATGGAGGATCAGCGTTCGCGGTATGCCATCGACCTCGTAGCTGTACTCGAAGCGGGCAACCGTGTAGTTGCCAGCCTGCCGACGGAATTCGTTCAACGCGCGGGCGTTGACCCTGACGTCGGCCATGTCCGCCCGGGCAAGACGGGAATGCAAGGCGTCGGTATGTACCCGGGCTTCGGTCTCGAGTTGGTCGACGTAGGCCTGTCCGCCGGGTTCGAGTTTGATGGTGCCAGCGACGCCCGGGCCGGCGACGATCCACAGAAGGCCTAGCGCAAGGTGGCGACGTGGGCCTCTCATGGAGGGGTCTCCTGTCCCTGACCCGCGACGGACGACGCGGCGCCCATGCGCTGCGAATCGAACGCCGCTTTCTTCAGGTACCAGTCGTAGACCGCGCGGTCGGTGGCCGCGACGAAACACAGTGGGCGGTAGGCGAGGTGGTGCGCACGCACGGAAATGCGTCGTCGGCGCGGCTCGGTACCCTTGCAATAGCCGCCGGGACGTAGGTCGCCTTGGCTATCGGCATACGCGGCGGCGACGCGCGCGACGCGATAGGCCGCGGGGAGCTGGCGCTCACCGGCTGCGTTGAACGAAGGTTGTCCGGCGTAAGTCGCGTGGCGGAGAACCTCGCCCAGGTGGTGCCGATCCGCTGCGGAGAGTGGGTCATCCCGATCGTCAAGGTAGCGTTCCACAAGGTCGTCGCGAATATTGAGGGCTGCGTGATACTCGCGGGACGCACGGGATGCCCTGTCGCGGATCAGTTGCACGGCGACCGCCTCGGCCGCGGCGCGTGTGGTGTGGGTGGGGTGTCGGCGGCGCGCCCGTTCGAACAGGTCGGCATCGATGCCCGCCTTCCTCGCATTGGCGGCGGTATACGGGTTGCCGAAGCGTTCGATGGCATCCGGCGTGAGATCGATTTCGCGTCCCGGTCGCGCCTTGGTGGCGCCGAGCTGGTGCTGTAGTGTCACGAGCGCGACACGGTCGGACGTGATGCCTTCCTTGGAGAGGCGCGTCGTCAACGCATGCCACCACGAGGTGTCCATCCACGCGGTATCGTCCAAGGGATCGCTGTACGGATCGTCCGGACGGGCCATCATTTCGCTCAGCACACGTCGGGCGCCGCTCAGGAAATCGTCGTAAGGCGACAGTTCGTCCGGATCTGGCGAGCGGGCCCCGACCAGCGCGCGATAAGTATCGACGGGTGGTGGCGGGATGGGGTGTTCGATCGACGCCGAGGGCGTCGACAACAGCGAAAAGAGAGACGGCAAGAACATCGAAGCATCCATGCGAGCAGGGGTTGACCGGATCCTTCCGGCCCAGGATCACCCTTGGCCGGACCCATCCGGTCGAACACTATGCGGGATACGGTTCTTGCGTTCTGTAAGCGCAGGACGATGCGATGGCCCAGCCGATTCGCGCGCAGCACCGCGCGCTTGCTTGACCCGGGTTCACCCGGCTGGCGCACGGCTACGCGGCGCCTATGACACCCGACGGTTGCATTACGGGGCGCGGTTACCAGCGCGTGCGGGTTGGCAGCAGGCCCTTGAGTTCGGCCTCGGTGAGATTACGCCACTGCCCCGGCTTGAGGTGGCCAAGTTTCACGTTGATGATGCGCACGCGGCGCAATTGCGTCACGCGATAGCCGAACGCCGTGGCCATCAGGCGGATCTGCCGGTTGAGACCCTGGGTCAGGATGATGGCGAAGCCGAACTTCGCGATCTTGCGCACCTTGCATGGCTTGGTCATCTGCCCGTGCACGCGCACGCCGCGCGCCATGCCGGCGAGGAACGCTTCGGTCACCGGTTTGTTCACCGCCACGAGGTATTCCTTTTCGTGGTGATTTTCGGTGCGCAGGATCTCGTTGACGATGTCGCCGTTGCTGGTGAGCAGGATGAGGCCTTCGGAGTCCTTGTCCAGGCGCCCGATCGGGAAGATCCGCTGGGGGTGGTCGACGAAATCGACGATGTTGCCGTCGACCGTCGTATCGGTGGTGCAGGTGATGCCCACCGGCTTGTTCAGGGCGATGTACACCCCCCGGTTTTTCGACGAGTCAGGCGCCATGGTGCGGGCGACCACGACCTCGCCGTCGACCTTCACCACGTCGCCTTCCAGCGCCTTGGCGCCCATGCCGACGGGCTCGTCGTTGATCGTGACCCGACCGGCGACGAGAAGTTCGTCGGCCTCACGTCGCGAGCACAGCCCCGACTCGCTGATGTACTTGTTGACCCGCATCGGTCAGGAGCGCAGGCCGACGCCGCGGCGGAGCAGGTGCAGCCCGACGGCGGACAAGCCCACCACGAACACCAGCATGACCACGAAGGCGGTGACGATGGGGACGTCGCTGACGCCGAGCACGCCGAAGCGGAAGGCGTTGACCATGTAGAGGATCGGATTGACCATCGAGATGCTTCGCCACGGTTCGCCGAGCAGGTCGACCGAGTAGAACACGCCGCCCAGGTAGGTCAGCGGGGTCAGCACGAACGTGGGTACCAGCGCGATGTCGTCGAACTTCTTGGCGAACACGGCGTTGACGAAGCCGGCCAGCGAGAAGACCGTGGCGCCGAGGATCACCGACAGCACCGTGATGAGCGGATGCGCCACGTGCAGGTCGGTGAAGAAAAGGGCGATGACCAGTACCAGCGCGCCCACGATCACGCCGCGGACCACCGCGCCGGTGACGTAGCCGAGAAGGATCACCCAGTTGGGCATGGGCGACACCAGCATCTCTTCGACGAAGCGGCCGAACTTGGCGCCGAAGAACGACGAGGAGATGTTGCCGTAGCTGTTCGTGATGATGCTCATCATGACCAGGCCCGGCACGATGTACTGCATGTAGGTGAAGCCGTGCATCTGGCCGATGCGGCTCCCGATCAGCTTGCCGAAGATCACGAAGTAGAGGGTCATCGTGATGGCCGGCGGGATCAGCGTCTGCGTCCAGATGCGCATGATGCGCATGATCTCGCGGCGGACGATCGTGCCCAGGGGGATGAGATGGTTGCTCATGCCGCGGTCTCCCGGCCGTGTTCGACCAGCCGGACGAAGAGTTCTTCCAGGCGATTGGCTTTGTTGCGCATCGAGGTGACGGTGACGCCGTGCGAGGATAGGGCGGCGAAGAGGGAGTTCAGGTCGTGCGAGCGGGACATTTCCGCCTCGATGGTATGGTCGTCGATCACCCGCAGGGTGACGCCCGGCAAGGTGGGCAGGCTGGCGGGGAGCGTGGAGACGTCAAGCACGAAGGTTTCGACGTCAAGCGTGGAAAGCAGGCTCTTCATCGTCGTGTTCTGCACGATGCGGCCCTGGTCGATGATCGCGATGTTGCGGCAGAGCTGCTCGGCTTCCTCGAGGTAGTGCGTGGTGAGGATGACCGTGGTGCCCGCGGCGTTGATACCGCTGACGAACTGCCACATGGAGCGGCGGATCTCGATGTCGACGCCCGCGGTGGGCTCGTCGAGGATCAGCAGCTTTGGCTCGTTCATCATCGCGCGGGCGATCATGAGCCGTCGCTTCATGCCGCCGGAGAGCATGCGTGCCTGGTGGTGGGCCTTGTCCCAAAGCCGCAGCTCCTTCAGGTACTTCTCTGCCCGCAGCATGGCCTCGACCCGGCCGATGCCGTAGAAGCCGGCCTGGTTCACGCAGATGTCGAAAGGTTTTTCGAACTGGTTGAAGTTGATTTCCTGCGGCACGAGGCCGATCAGGCGCATCGCGTCGCTTCGGCGCTTGTGGATCGAGACGCCGAAGATCTCAGCGTCGCCCCCGCTGGCGTTGACCAGCGACGAGAGGATGCCGATGAGGGTGGATTTGCCCGCGCCGTTCGGGCCGAGCAGGGCGAAGAAATCGCCCGGCTGCACGGTAAGCGAGATGCCCTTGAGGGCCTCGACACCGTTGCCGTAGGTCTTGCGGAGGTCTTTGACGTGGAGAGCGGGAGTGGTCATGGGCTGCGCCGGGATGACAAGCCGCCTATTATACCGGGCTTTGCCGGGGCTCCCGTTGCCTCGCCGTCAATAGAGACTTTCCATGGCCGAATCATTCCAGCTGCGCCTCGCCGACAGTTTCATGCTGGCCCCTGCGGTACGGCACCTGTCCTTCGAACGGGCCGATGGCCAGCCGCTGGCCTTCGTGCCGGGCCAGTTCCTCCAGGTGCACTTCCAGTACGACGACGGCAAACCGACCAAGCGCAGCTATTCGGTCGGCACCGTGGGCGACGGTACCGGCCCGGTCCAGCGCATCGAGATCGCCGTCAGCTACGTCGAGGGCGGAGCGGCCACGAAGCTGCTGGGGGGCCTGGAACACGGCCAGACGATCGACGCCAGCGGCCCCTACGGCCGGTTCTGCCTGATGGATGGCGATCAGAACGCGCGCTATATCCTTATCGCCACGGGTACCGGCGTCACCCCCTACCGGGCCATGCTGCCCCAGATCGAGGCGCTCATCGCCAGCCGCGGTTGCCGGTTCGTGCTGCTTTACGGCGCCCGCAACGAGGGTGAACTGCTCTACGGCGAAGAGTTCGACGCTTTTGCCCGGTCGCATGAGGGCTTCGATTTCCATCCGTGCTTCAGCCGCGGCGCCCGCCCCAACCCCCGGCCGCACGACCGCCTGGGTTACGTCCAGGACATGCTCGCCGAACTGGAACCCGCCGCCGACAAGGACATTGCCTATCTGTGCGGCAACCCGAACATGGTGGACGCGGCCTTCGCAGCCCTGAAGGAGCATGGCCTCGCCGTGCAGCACATCCGGCGCGAAAAGTACATTTCGTCCCGCTGACGTCGCCTCGCTTGCGGCATCGTGCCGATGCCGGGGCGACGAGCCGGCGCCGTGTCGGCCTATACTCCGGCCCATGCACGCCAAGGCCGACCCCTCCGTTCTCTCCGCCGACATGCGCCGATACGCCGAGCTCGACCAGCGGCTCCTGGCGGCGGTGCGTCCCATCCGGATCCTGCCGACCGTCTCCTGGCCGGCGTCAGTGGAAGAGCGGCTGATCGCGGAATTCGGGGCGGGGCGGCTGTCGATCCCCGAGATCCGTTACCACCGCCCCGACCTGGCGGCGACGCGCCATGAACTGGAGGCCATCGAGGCCGAGGCCGGGGAAGACCATCCGATCGCCGATTACCTGCGCCGGACGGCCGAGTCGTGGCGGATCGCGGCGCATATGCTCGACGCAGCCGGTACACGGGGTGTCACCGACGCGTCGAGCCTGCTTTACGGTCGCCCTGGCGACGCCATCCCAGGCAGCAGCCGCAGCAACCTCGATGCCGCGCGTTATTTCGTCGACCTTGCCGACGAACTGGGTGCCGACCTGGACACCGAGGACGCGGCGGGGACGATTCCCGCCGAGGTGCTTCAGCGGGACATGGCGCGCGAACTGGACGCCTTCTTCGCCCCCGGCACCATTTCGGTGGAGGTTGACCCCGAACTCACCGCCAAGGCGGCCGCGGGCGCGACCCGCATCCGCCTGCGCGGCGGCGTGCGTTTCAGTGAATACGACCGCCACCAACTGCTGGCCCACGAGGCGTTCGTGCACTCGTTGACGGCCCTGAACGGCCGCGAGCAGCCCGTGCTGGCATCGCTGGCACGCACCTCACCCCGCGTGACCGCCACGCAGGAAGGACTGGCCGTGTTCGCCGAACTGATGTCTGGCGCCATCGACATCTCGCGCCTCAAGCGCATCAGCCTGCGCATCCTGGCCATCGACATGGCGCTCAACGGCGCCGATTTCGTCGAGGTTTTCCGCTATTTCCGCGACTGCGGCCAGAACGTGGCGGACAGCTTCCATTCCGCCCAGCGGGTGTTTCGCGGGGTGCCGCTCACTGGTGGCGCGGCGTTCGCCAAGGACAACGTCTACCTGACCGGTCTGCTGGCGGTGCATACCTTCTTTCGCTGGGCCCTGCGCCAGCGCCGACTCGATCTGCTGCGTAACCTGTTCGCCGGCAAGCTCGCCTTGCACGACGTGATGAGCCTGGAAAGCCACTTCGCCAATGGCGACATCGCCGCGCCGCGTTATTTGCCGCCGTGGATGCAGCACGTGCATGGGCTGGCGGGCAAGCTGGCGTTCTCGCTCTTCGTCAACCATATCCACATGGCGCGCGTGGAGGCCGAAGAAATTTCCCTCGGCCTCTGACGCGGTTTACCGGCCGACGAGGGAGACGTCAGCCGGGGACACCGCGAAGAACGGCCGGGATTCGCAGCTGACGCGAACGCGCGCCCGGTCGGTGCGCGGCATGTCGTCGGGCAGCGTCGTCGTCGCCTCCCCGTCGTTGGTTTCGTTTCGCGCCAGCAGGTGGGGCCAGGTGAGACCGCCGTCGGTCGACAGGTCGATCCGCACGCCGCCGCAGCCGATCGGCGCCTGCGCGGTACCGGCGACGTCCCAACGTACGGAGAGGGACGCGCCGGCAGACAGTGCCTCGTTGGCGCCCGGCGACGTCACCGAGAACGGTCTGCCGGTGTCGACCACGCGAACCCGCGTATCCGCGCTCGCCGTCGTGGCGTCGTCGCCACCGTTGTCGCGCACGGTGAGGCGCAAGCGCAGTGTGCGGCTTGTGGTCGGCAACGCTTCGGCGGGATCGGCGGGTTCATGGCCCAGCAGGGCGTGGAGTCGCGGAAACGTCCGCCGTGGTTCCGAAGAGGGCGGCAGCGAGCGGAATAGCGGCCCGATGCCGTCGTCGACGAGCGCGCCCTTCTGCTCCGGCCCGGTATCGATCTGCTCCCAGGTGTACGTGAGGCGGCGGCCCGGATCGCCCGCCATCGCGTGTGCCTCCAGAAAGAACGGCGTGCGGGCGGGTATGACGGTGTCGCCGGCCAGCGGGGCCCGGTCGATCCACGGCGCAGGCGTTCGCCCCAGCCGGCGTCGGGCGCACGCACCGCCGCGCGACGCGAGCGACGCGCGGATCTGTTCGATGCTGCTCGCATGGAAGTAACGGTCGGAGGCGTCCTGCAGCCATTGCGCCTCGCTCGCGCAGTGGAGCGAGGCATAGCCCATCGCGGTGCTCCCGCTGCCCGGCTCGACGGCCAGGTCGCTTCCGCGCAGGCAGCCGTTGGCCGTGGGCACCGCCCCCAGTTGCAGTCCGAGCACGTGGATGAAGTGGTCCTGCGCGTAGCGGTCGACATCGGGCGCGGGATCGCCGCTCCAGGCGAACGCCTTGTGCATGGCGCTGTCGTCGGTCGAGCGGTCGTCGCTACACGTGGTGCCGCTTTCGCTGTGGCCGCCGGAAAACGTGGTGAGCGCGTGGCCGATGTCGTAGCGCGAGGCACCGATGCGGCGTTCGATGACATCGACGGCCGCCGGGCCCGGCTCGTTGGACTCGAAAGGGTCGCGGCGAGACGTGGTGAAGATGAGACGATCGTTGCGATCCACCAGCGTGAAATGCACCCCGAGATCGGTCTCGAACACGTCGTTGGCGCGATTGACCGCATGGGCGACGGCCGCGAGACCCTGCTCGACGGTGCCGCCGACGCGCGCCGTATAACGACTGCTGGCCGCCACCGCGAGGCGGAAGTCGTAGCGGACGTCGCCGGATACGGTCGATCGCGCCGTGCGGCGCGGCGTGGTGGAGACAGGGGCGGGGGTGTAGGCTACCGGCAGCGTCTGCCCGGTGGGTGCGGCCACCGTATCGCCCCAGTGCGCGGACCATTCGCGCGCGCCGTCGCGCACGCTCAACCAGGTGGCGTCGCCGGAGACGTCGATGCGCACAGTGCGGCCTTCGGCATCCTGGCCACGCAGGCTGCGCAGCCCGGGATAGCGGCGCATCAGCGCGTTGGGCAGCGTACGCGAGTCGACCAGCCGGAAACGTGACGCGGCACCGTCCCCAAGGGGGAGGTCGACATCCACGCCCCGCGAGCCATCGGTGGGCACGGCGGCGATCGCCGCGCGCAGGGCACTCGTATCGGGGGCCGGCGACGCCAGCGCGGCGGACAGTGCGAAGGCCAGTAACGGCATCGGA
>CAJYHU010000354.1 GCA_913774655.1 uncultured Luteibacter sp.
GGCATGGTCATCGACGGCGTGCCGTCGATGCTTGGCTGGTGGCACTACGCCTCGCCGTCGCCCGCGCTGCCACCGGGCGGTGCGCCGGCCTGGATCCTCATGCTCTGGCTCTGCTTTGCCACCACGCTCAGCCGATCGCTGTCGTTCGTGCAAGGCCGGCCGGCCTTTGCCGCGCTCCTCGGGGCCATCGGCGCGCCGATGGCCTATCTCGCGGCGGCACGCGGATGGCAGGCTCTTTTGCTGCCCGCATCGCCCATGTTTGCCGTGGCGTGGCTCGCGGCGACCTGGGCCGCCGCGCTCCCGGTGTTGGCGTACATGGCCGCCGACGCCGACCGCTTATCGCATCGCGTCAACGTGCCCGATCGAAATACGCCGGCTTGATCACCGCCACGCCGTTCTGGCCCGGATACACCGCCGTTTCGACCAGGTGCCGGCCATCCGGCGAGGCGCTGTAGACACGCGTCGACATCAGCACGCCGCCTTTCATCAGCGCCATCACCAGCACGTTCGGCACCGGCTGCCGCAGTTGCACGTGGTCCGCCTCGGGGCTGCTGTCGACCGGTGCCGGTGTGCCGTCGAGCGTGGCGGTGGCGGTGGAATGGACCTCCTGGCCCGGCGAGTAGACGATGTCGACGCGGATGGTCCAGCGCTCGGCGCCGGCGTCCGCGAAGGAAAACCGCACACTCCTGGGGCGTTGGTCTGGCGGCATGGGCAGGCGCGAGGTGTCGAGCGACCACGCGCCGAGCAGCGGCGACGGCTGGCCGCCCGAGGGTGCGTCGGCGGCGTTCGCCGTCACGCCGACGAAGAGAAGACTGGCAAGGCATGCGGCCGTGCGCGCGGTGATCCGGATCGCCATCGGTTGATTACTCCGGTGAGTGGGACCGCCGGGCCGAGGCGGGTGTCCCGGACTATAGCGCGGGTCCGTCGGCAGGCGTCGCGCCGAACGCGGCCTCCCTGTCAGGGTCGCGGCCCGCCACGATGTCCGCGACGGTCCAGCGCACCGGGATGTCCGGCGCCACGCCCTCGTCCGGCTGGGGCGTCACCGGAAACTGACCGACGAGCGGTACGTCGAGCTCGATGCCCGAATGCGGCAGGCGCAGGAAGAAGAACGCACCGCCGTTGATGCCCCTGCGGTTGCCTCCCGTGGTGCGGCCCACGAGCGTGGCGAGGCCGCTGGCCTTTACCCGGGTGGCGAACCCGAAGGTGGCCGAACTGTTGGTCGGCCCAACCAGCACCTTCACCTGCCCCGCGAAGAACGGTGCGCGGGGCGCGATGCGGTCGCCGGGCGCGTCGTCGGCGCGTACCCGCGTGTAGAAGCGTCCGTCGACATCCCTGGCCCGGTCGCCCCAGTCGAAGAATGATCGGTCCCAGGTGTGCAGGTACGGGCGCAAGGCCTCTGGCACGCGGCGGTAGCGAAGGCGTTCCCGATAGTCCGCAACGATGAGTGGCTCATGGATCAGGTGCGCGAGCAGATCGTCGCCGACATCGGAGCCACCGCCGTTGTCGCGCAGGTCGATCACGAGCAGGCGCACGCCGCGGGCGTTGAGGTCGGCGAAGACCGCGTCCAGCTCCGCATGCCAGTCACGCCGGCTTTCGTAACGCACCCAGGTCGGCATGGTGAAGAGGGCCTGGCCTGCCCCCGGAAAACTCAAGGTCCAGCCCGAATCGTCGCGATCGTGCGGCGGTCGCGCGCGCTCGCGCTCGACATCGGTCGACGCCTTCACCACCACGTCGTCCGGCGCTGTCGAGGCGGGGCGTTGCACGCGAAGCCGAAACTGCCCGTCGCGCACCGGGAACACCAGCGGATAGAACACATCGAAGGCCTCGTACCGATCGTGGCCGAGTACGTTGAGCTCGTCGATCCGTTTGCCGTCGTTGCTCCCGTCGGCGGGCACCAGCGGCATCAGGGCGGCGAGTATCCGGCTGGTATCCACGCCGTCGATCGCGAGGATGCGGGTGCCACGCGGGAGCTCCGGCATCGCGTCGTCGACGACGATCATCTCCCCCTCCAGCCAGCGGAAATGGAACGGCACGCGGTTCATCCCGCCGAACACCACCGCGGCGACCTCGGGCGCCTGGTTCCAGAAGTTCGGGTAGGTGTGGCCGCAGCGGATGGCGGCCGCGAGTCGGGCGAAAGCCAGGTAGGCGGCGGGCAGCGACGGCGCGCGAGCGAGGTCGCGGCGCAACCGGGCGAACCGTTCGCGGACCTGCGCCGGCGTGTTGTAACGATACAGGCCCGGATGCAACCGCTCGTACACCGTCTCAAGCAGCCGTGCATCGGCCACGAGGCCGGCCCGGTCGGGCGCGACCGGAGGACGTGGCGCCGGTGCCGACACGCCGGCGAGCGGGCTGGTCAGCAGGCAGAGCACAGCGATGAGGCGAAGCGACATGGGCGGCATCTCCCGAAGGTGCGCCCAGCGTGGCGGGTCGCGCCCGTTATGACGTCCCAGGTTCGCGAGGCGCGATCGATATTTCAGCGATGAGACCTCGTCCCGCCTGCGTGCGATACGCGGACGGGGTGCAGCCGACGACCTGGCGAAACACCCGGTTGAACGTCGCCTTCGAGCCGAAGCCGACGTCCAGCGCGGTAGACAGCACGGCCCCGCCCCGGGCCAGCTCGATACACGCGGCGTCCACCCGCATTCGATTGATGACGGTGCTGAAGCTGGTACCGAGCCCCTCGTTCAGCCCGCGAGACAAGTACGCCGTGTTGGTGCCGAGGCGTCGCGCGACGGTGGCGAGCGTCAGCTCCGGTTCGCGATACCACCCCTCGCGCTCGATGATGGCCGTCCAGGCGCGCGCCCTGCCGTGCCAGTCGACCGCCGGCGTCGGCGCAGGCGGCACCGGACTGTGCGGCATGCGGGGTGGCGAGACGTCCGCGTGCCGCCAGCCTTCGACCCCCAGGACATAAACCAGCGCGGCGACGCTCAGGTAGAGGCCGAACGCGTCGAAGTACGAGAC
>CAJYHU010000355.1 GCA_913774655.1 uncultured Luteibacter sp.
CCAGCGGCCCCTGCTCGACGACCGCTTCCATGTACCTACGTCGCGCCAGCTCGACCGGTCGCTACTCGCCGGCGCGGCCGTCTTCGGCATCGGCTGGGGCATTGTCGGCCTGTGCCCCGGGCCGGCCCTGGCCGACCTCGCCATCCAGCCGTGGCCGGTCGCCGGGTTCGTGCTCGCGATGATCGCAGGCATGATCTTGCATCGCCTGCTCCACGTGCGCCGCTCCTGATTTCCGATTCATTGGCGGCATGCCGCATACGTGAACAGGCCCTGGGCCAGTCCGACGCGAGGCGTGGCCCGGTACCAGAGCACTTCTTCAAGCTCGGGAAGCAGCAGGAACCGTGGGGCGCGATCGCCCGGCAGGGGAATCGCCTGCCGTACCCGCCGATCCCCGTCCCACGACAGATAGCTGGTTTCACCAAGGGGGCGAACGCCGCCGTCCGGCGCCGGGGGACGCCACCCGGCCGCATGCACGTCGGTCGTCGAGATCAGCGCCGTGCGGCGGGCCGAGCCATGATCGAAGAGAAACCAGTAACTCGCCTTCGACGGTCCAAGATGGACCCCGAGTGCGAGCGGGGACATCCATCCTTTCACGGTCCCGAGATCGGCGAACGTCGCGGTGACGTGTCGATCGGTGCTGTAGACGTAAGTCGCGCGCTCGATCGGGCATGCGGTAAGGCCGCCCGAGGCGGCAACAAATGCCAACGCGGTGAGCGCAAATGGAAGCCGGGAGCGCATCTGGTCCTTTTTCGGCAGGTGGTGCAAGAGATCGGCGAATGTCGTCCACCGGGCTGGTCAGCGAATAACCAGCACGACGCAACACCTTGTTATGACTCGGCAGATCGTCGTTATCCACACGGTTATGCAGGCGCTGTCCACATCGGCTGTGGATAAACGCCGATGGCTGTGGGGGAGCATGGCCATGCTAGTCATCGGTCGTGGCGTTTTCGTGGACTGACCTGGGCTGTTTTCCGGCACGAGACCGCGGGCGAGGCCGTGGTCATTGTCTGACCAGCGCAACGCAAGTGCTTGCGGGCGCGTGAGGAAACGGGGTTATCCACATGCTTATGCAGCACCTGTCCACACCGGCTGTGGATAGCTCAACTTTCCGGGAACGGCGCCGATGACCCTTCACACCTTATTCGAGGCACCGTGCCATGGACTTCGATCGGCAGTCGCTCGACACGTGGTTCCACGTCGCCCAGGCGTACCTTCGGCGCCCGCTGGGGCAGGAAGAACGGCAACAACTGGAGTGCCTGCACGCGCAGGAAACCGTCACCGTCGACGCGTCGTGGGATGCGTCATCGGCGTTCGACGACGCGCCGCCCCGCCCAGTCGCCTACGACACCGCGGGGTCGATCCGGCACATCCTCGATGCGGTCAATGGGCTGAACCTGCCCAAGCGCTGATCCAAGCGTTGGTCACCGCATGACCAACGCAAGGCAAGTCCCTGAGGCAAAAGACCGAATCGGATTTGTCCACACGGTTATGCAGACCCTGTCCACACGACCTGTGGATAGCCGCGACGCAAGGGTCGTCGGCTTGGTCAAACCATGACCAACACAAAGGAAGTGATTGACCCGGCAGGTCCTATCGGACTTGTCCACAGGGTTATGCAGGTCCTGTCCACACCGCCTGTGGATAGTGCGGCTGCACCGCACGCCCCTGCGTTGGTCGATCGATGACCAGCACAACGCAAGTTGCTGACCCGAAAGCCCGTAGCGGACTTCTCCACACGGTTATGCAGACACTGTCCACATGCGATGTGGATAACCGGCGCGCATTCGCCCGGCATTGACGGATACCGTGAGGACAATACCTATCCCGTCCTGGAAGTCCGCCATGCGCCATCTCGTCGTCGTCCTGGGCGATCAACTCGACCGCCAATCGCATGTCTTCGACGATTTCGATCCCGCCGTGGACGTCGTCTGGATGGCGGAGCGCCGCGGCGAAGGCGACCACGTGTGGTCGCACAAGGCCCGTATCGTCGTATTTCTCGCGGCGATGCGACACTTCGCCCAGGCGCTTCGTGACGACGGCTTTCCGGTGGAGTACACCCACCTGCGCGACAGGGGACCCGCCGGGCTGCTCGAACGACTCGCGGCGGCCCTGCGCAGGCACCGGCCCGAGCGCGTGGTGGTGGTGCGCCCGGGGGAACACCGCCTCCGCGAGGGGCTGCGCGAGGTCGCGCAGGCCTGCGGCGTCGCGCTGGTAGAGCGTCCCGACCGCCACTTCATGGTCTCGGTCGACGACTTCGCCCAATGGGCGAAGGGCAAGACCCAACTGCGGATGGAACACTTCTACCGATGGATGCGCGTGCGCCACGACGTGCTCCTGGAAAACGGCAAGCCGGTCGGCGGCCAATGGAATTACGACGCGGAGAACCGCGGCCACTTTGGCCGCGAAGGGCCCGGTTGGGTGCCAGCGCCACGCCGCTTCCTGCCCGAGGACGTCACCCAGGCGGTGATCGACGACGTGGAAGCCGTGTTCGCCGATCATCCCGGTCGCCTGGACGCATTCGACTGGCCGGTGTCGCGGGCGCAGGCGAAGCAGGCGCTGCGCGACTTCCTCGACCATCGCCTGCCCGTGTTCGGCCAGTGGCAGGACGCCATGTGGAGCGACCACCCGTGGCTGTATCACGCCCGCCTGTCGACCTCGATGAACCTCAAGTTGCTCGCGCCCACGGAGGTGATCGCGGCGGTGATCGAGCGCTTCAACGACGGCAAGGTACCGCTCGCCTCGGCGGAGGGGTTCATACGCCAGGTGTTGGGCTGGCGCGAATTCGTGCGCGGCGTCTACTGGCTGAACCCCGAGCGCCTTCTCGACAGCAACGCGCTGCGTGCCGACGGCCATCTGCCCGATCTCTACTGGACCGGTGACACCGACATGAACTGCATGGCCCAGGTCGTCGGCCAGACCCTCGAACACGGTTATGCGCATCACATCCAGCGGCTCATGGTCACCGGCAATTTCGCCATGCTGCTAGGCGTGGAGCCCGCGCAGGTGCACGCGTGGTACCTGGCCATCTATGTGGACGCCATCGAATGGGTCGAAGCACCCAACACGCTGGGCATGAGCCAGTTCGCCGACGGCGGCCGCATGGTCTCCAAGCCCTACGCCGCCTCGGGACGTTACATCGACCGCATGAGCGACTACTGCAAGCGGTGCCGCTACCGCCCCGGCGACGCGGTGGGCGACGACGCCTGTCCGTTCACCACGCTTTACTGGGATTTTCTGGACCGGCACAAAGCGCGTTTTGCCCACCACCCGCGAGCCGCCCTGCAATGGCGTTCGCTCGAGCGGCTGTCCCGGGAGCAGCTGGCAGCGATTCGTTCGCAGGCCCAGGCACTGAGAGAGCGCCTCGGCGTGAAATAGACACCTACATCTCTTTCACGCCGTTTAGACGTGTGTCTTTTCATGTACTGAACCGTTTTGTCGTCTTTGACAAAGGTGAAGGCGACCGATGGATGCCAGTGCCTTTGCCGCATGCGAAAATCCGCAAATATCTCATGCGAAGGCGACACGATGGCCGAGGACAACCTCTCCTCCGAAGGTAACGGGATGCACGTGCTCTACGAGGGCATGGACCATCCCAGCGGCGACATTTTCTTCGCCGCTGTCGCCACCACGCGCATGCCAATGGTGGTGACCGATCCGCACCGGCCGGACAACCCGATCATCTTCGCCAACCCTGCCTTCCTGCGCATGACGGGCTACTCGCAAGAGGAAGATCGGAAGAGCACACGTCTGAACTCC
>CAJYHU010000356.1 GCA_913774655.1 uncultured Luteibacter sp.
CGCAACCGCGCCGGGCTGCTGATCGAAACGCACATGCTCAAGCCCTACGCCGTGCGCGTGCACGGCACCTACGACGTGGTGCGCAGCGTGATGGCACACGTCAACGCCGATCCTGCCGCGCTGTTGCGGGCATCCCGCGAGGCCGACGCGTGGGCCGCATCGCGGGTGGGAAACGACGTGCCCGTGACGTTCCGACAAGACCCCACCCCGGTGACGGTCACCCTCAAGGGCTACGCGTTCACGCAGACGCCCAGCGAGATCTCGGGTGACCTTTGGGTGCGTTATGACCCGACGGTGACGAAGGACTACCGCATCCCGAGCTGGGCGAACCTGCTGCCCGACGCCTCGGCCCCGGTACCGGCCGCCTGGGCGATCCCGCCGCAGTGGACGGTGGTGATCGACCGCCTGGATGCGCATGGCATCCGTTATACGCGCACCGCGGCGGCGGCGCGGGTGACGGTCGCACGCGACGTGCTCACGCATCCGCAATGGGCGGAGAAGCCGTTCGAGGGTCATCACATGCTCAAGGACGTGGACATCGCCACGGCGCGCGAGGAGGTCACCCTGCCCGCGGGCACGGTGATCGTGCGCGGGGATACCGCCGAGGCCATCCTCGCGCTCAACCTGCTCGACGCACACGCGCCGGATTCGCTGCTGCGCTGGGGCTACCTCGACGCGATCTTCGAGCCGAAAGAATACGGCGAGCCGCGTGTCGTCGAAGCCCTCGCACGCAAGATGCTCGCCGCCGATCCGTCGCTGAAGGCGGCGTTCGAGGCGAAGCTGAAGAGCGACGCGACGTTCGCCGCCAGTCCCCGCGCGCGGCTGGCGTTCTTCTTCGAACGCAGCCCGTGGTACACGGCGCAGAAGGTCGGCGACGATCCGGTGCTGAGGCTGGATGCCCGGGCGTTGGATTCGCTCCCGTTGCACTGAGGGCCGAGGGCACCGGCCTGCGCCGGTGCGACGGTCACGCCACGACTTCGAACGGCCGCATCATCTCGTTCGCCTCGTGCTCGGCGAGATGGCAATGCCACGCGTAACGGCCTGGGTATCCGTCGAACGTCGCCACGATGCGCGTCACCATGCCCGGGTACGCCTGCACCACGTCTTTCCATCCACGTTCATGCGGCGGCGGCACCTGCGCCGGACCGACGTAACGAAGCGTCTTCTTCTCCATGTATTCGTCCACGGCGTAGGGCCGGCGGTCGAGCACCTGGAAACGCACCAGGTGCAAGTGGATGGGATGGGTGTCCTCGGTGAGGTTCACGAGGTTCCACATCTCGGTGCTGCCGAGCTTCACCGTCTCCGTGACCGGATCGTGCCAGCGCTTGCCGTTGAGCAACATGAGCATCGGCGTCGCGATGCAATCGCTGTATTCGTCGAGCGTCAACTCGCGCGTCTTCGACGCGCTGGCTTCCGTGAAACGCGGCACCTCCCGCAGCGTCGCCGGCACACGGCTGTCGTCCCGCACCTGACCGGCTCCCACCGCAAAGCGCATCAGCGGCAACGCGTCGTTCATCAGTTCGACCGCCATACCGCGCGCCGCGGCGAAATCCACCACGAGGTCCACGCGCTCGCCGGGCGCGACGAACACCGAACGCACCGTCGCCGGTGCCGCGAGCAGCCCCTGGTCGGAGCCGATCACCTGGAAGGGACGACCGTCACGGAACCGCAGGTGATAGAACCGCCCGTTGGCGGCGTTGAGCACGCGCAGGCGATAGCGCCGCGCCTGGACGTCGGCCCGCGGCAGGATCGCGCCGTTGACGAGGGTAAGGTTGCCGAACACCTCCGGCACCCAGGGCGCTTTCGCGTCGCCCGAATCGGGGTAGTAGAGCCGACCGTCGGCGTGCAGCAGCCGATCGGCCAGCACCAACGGCAGCTCGAAGTCGCCCGACGGAAGGCCGAGCGACAGCTCGTGCGCGTCGCGCAGGAGATAGAGCCCCATCAACCCGGCATACATGTTCAGCCGATTGATGCCCATCGCATGGTCGTGATACCAGAGCGTCGCCGCATCCTGCGCGTTCGGGTAGTGGTGCCGGCGCGCCTTGCCCGGCACGTACCAATCTTCCGGGTAACCATCGTCCGTATGCGGCACCTTCGCGCCGTGCAGGTGCACGATCGCCCGTACCTGCGGCTTGTCCTTTTCCGCGCCGCAGATCGCGTGATCCACTGGCAGGAAATGCGTCGTCGGCAGCGCGTTTTCCCAGACCACGTCGAACGGCACGCCTGTGTGCGCCTCGATGGTAGGGCCGGGGTAGTGGCCGTCGTAAGTCCACAATTCGGTGGGCGGGAGGTCGCGATGCAGCGTGTGCGTGCTGCGGGCCATGCGGATGCGCAGCGTATCGCCGGCGGCGGGGCGATGCACCGGCGGCCGTGGCAGGGCGTCGACGAAGGGCGCGAGCCTGGCGGGATCCACCAGGCCAGGCATGCGCGTGGCGTCGCCCATGGCGTGCATGCACAGCGCGTTGCCCACCTGGCCATCGGCGGCGTGCTTCATCGCGTGCATGTCGTGCGCGAGCAGCCGCGACGGGATCCATCCCGCCGCGGCCCACAGCCCCGCCCCCTTCAGGAAGCGGCGACGATCAACCATGCGTGGGGGTGAACGGCCACGGCCACGCCGGGCGCCGGGTCGGCTGGCCGGTCGATTCGTCGAGGATCAACTGGCGATCGAACAGGCGCGGGAGGACGAAATCGAACATGCGGTCGAGGCTGCCCGCCTGGGCGTCCGACGAGCCGCCACCGATGCGTTTGCCGTCGAGCCAGTTGTCTTCGATGAAGCGGGTGATCGAGCTCTGGTCGGTGACGCCATGGTCGACGAAGTTCTCGCGGGCCCATGGCGAAATGACCAGCAGCGGCAGGCGCGGGCCGAAGCCGCAGCGACCCTGGGCCGGCGTCTTGCCATCCAGGCCCGGCAGCGTCGCCCGGCCCTTGCACGCGCCGTCGCCATCGAGCGCGTCGGCGCTGCCGGCCGAGGCGTTCACGTGCGGCGGTTCCTGGTGGTCGTACCAGCCGTCGGAATCGTCATAGGCGATCACCACGGCGGTGTCCCGCCACTGCCCGCTCTGCTGCAGCGCATTCATCACGTGCACCACGAAAGCCTGCTCGTCGACCGGATCGGAATAGCCGGCGTGGCCGTCCTGGTAAGCCGGTGCCTTGAGGAAACTGACCGACGGCAGGTGGCCGGCGTCGAGCGCGTCGTAGAAATCGGTAAGGTCGTATTGATGGTTGGCCGCGTCGGTCTTGCCGATCATCGCCACCGAGGTCGGCCGCGCGTGGGTCGGGTTGGCGGTCGACGGGTAGTACTGGAACGGCGCGTGATGGGGGCTGTAGTCGTTCTTCGACGCATGCGTGACCGCCGACAGCGTCCGGCGCGCGCAGCCGGTGCTGCCGTCGGCGTTGACGCGTGACAGGTCGAAGCCGCCCTGGAACCAGCCCCAGGTAACTCCGCGGTCGTTCAGCAGGTCGCCGATGTTGCGCCCGCCCAGGGTCACCTGGTTGGCGGTCGGCGAGGAGCAGACGTCGCCCAGCGGATCGGCGTCGCCGATCAGCGTGAGCCCGCCATGGCCGTCGTCGGTCTCGTCCCCCGTACCGTTGAGGGTGTCGACCACGCCCGCCGTCTGCCCGGCGATGAGGTTGATCGCGCCTGGCGTCGACGGGCCGAAGGTCGTGCCGTAGCTGTTGTCGCTCATCGCGAAGTACTGGGCGTAGTTCCACATCGCGGTGACGGTGTTGCCGTCGAAGTAGCCCATGACCTGGCCCTGGCCTTCCTGCGACGCATCCGCGCCCGGCAGGGTCTCGCCGCGACCGGTGTACTTGGGAAACAGGTCCATGCGACCGCCGTCGAAGGCGCGCTGTTCCGCGGTGTAATCGTGGTCCTGATCGGCGGTGGCGGCCTGGGCGCGGGACAGGCGGAACGGGTTGATCGCGCCGTCGCCGTTGGCGGCGTTCTTCGCCGTGGGGTTGTTCGTGAGCAGGCGATGGTCGAGACCGTTCACCCGCGGCGTGAACGGGCGGGCGTAGAACGACGGCTCGCCGCTGCCGTTCTGGGCGAACGGATAGGTGCCGAAGTAATGATCGAAGGAGACGTTCTCCTGGAAAATCACCACCAGGTGCTTGATCGGGGTGGCGGTGCGGTGGCCGCCGTGGTCCGGGAACAGGCCCAGGGCGGACGGCTGATCGGCCGGAGCGAGCTGCTGCGCGGCGATCGACGCGGCGGACAGGGTGAGCACGCAGGCGATGCCTACGGCCAGTAACTTGCGCATGACGTGGCTCCTCGAACGTTGGGACAGTGCCGGTGGCTTCGCCCGCATCCCCTGTCATGCGGTCTGGCGCGAGGGTATCGCCCGTGCATGACAAAGACGGGACAAGCGCCCCGCCAGGTGCCGTCCCATGCGCCCGGTCACGGAATCGGACGGACCGCCGGGCATCCATGACTTCCGTCACATGCCCGCCCATACCCTTTTCCGGGCGGGTATCCTCGGGGTCCGCCGGTGCCCGCGCGCCGGGAACCACCCAAACCCTGAGGGACATCCATGACCAAGCCGTACCTGAAGCCGCTCGCGCTGGCCCTGAGCATCGCGCTCGCGGGCACCGCGTGCAGCAAGCACGACGATACCGCCGCGCCCGCCCAGCCCGCCGCCCCCGCCTCGGCGCCGGCCCCGGCCAGCACCGCCGCCGCGGCCGCCAAGCCGGCCGGTCCGACCTTCAACGTGGCCGACCTGGACACCGGCATCAACGCGTGCGACGACTTCAACGGCTTCGTCAATGCGAAGTGGGTGGCCGCCAATCCGATTCCCGACGACCGCACCCGCTGGGGCGCGTTCGATCAGCTGGCTGAAAACAGCCTCAACACGCAGCACGAGATCGTGGACGCCGCCGACAAGGGCGCCGACTCGGCCAAGGCCGGTTCGATCGAGCAGAAGATCGGTCTCCTCTACCGCTCGGGCATGAACGACGCCGCCATCGAAAAAGCCGGCATCGATCCGCTGAAGCCTGAGTTGGCCAAGATCGACGCGCTCAAGACCCCGAGCGACATCGTCGGCTTCC
>CAJYHU010000357.1 GCA_913774655.1 uncultured Luteibacter sp.
GCCGTCCTGCGGTGCCTTGGCGACGTCCTGGATCTGCCAGCGCGCGATGGACACCCGCGTACCGGGCGTGGCGCCGACCGCGGTGTCCGCGTAGGTGGTGCGGGCCATGGCGGGCACGGCGACCACGGACAGGGCGGCGGCGAGCGCGGCGCGAAACGTCAGGTTCATGGGTCAGCGGATCTCGGCAGGATGGGACGGGGCGTCGGCAGGAGCGAACGGCCAGGCCCGGTTCACCCGGGCCCACAGGAGAAACACCACGATCCCCGCGGCGATCCACGCGCCCGAGAGCACGAGCGACAGGACCGATGCGGAGACGTACACGTAGACCCAGCCCACGAGCGCGATCACGCAAGGCACCGGATAGAGCCACTGACGATACGGGCGCGGCATGTCCGGCCGGCGTCGGCGCAGCACGACCAGGGCCACGACCTGCGCGATCGACTGCACGAGGATGGTCGCGGCCAGCAGCATGTTGATGACGTCGGTCAGGTCAAAGAACGTACCGATCGCGGTACCCAGGCCCATGGTGAGCAGCGCCACGTGCGGAAACCCGTGCCGTGCATGCAGGCGCCCGAATACCGAGAGAAAGACCTTGTCCCGCGCGGCCTCGAACGGCACGCGCGAGCCGCCCAGCAATCCGGTGAACACCGAGGCCAGCGCGGTGACGATGATGAGCGCGGTCATGACCGAGGCCGCACCGTGGCCCCAGCTGCGCTCGACCACGAGCGATGCCACCGAGGTCGAGGCGGCGATCTCCCGCCAGGGTGCCACGCCCAGCACGCTGATGTTGAGCAGCAGGTAGATCACCATCATCGCCGTGATCGAGATGATGATCGAGCGTGGCATCGTCCGGCCCGGATCACGCAACTCGTCGCCGATGTAGGCGGTGGTGTTGTAGCCGAGGTAGTCGTACACGCCGATGATGAGGCCCGCGCCGAGACCCACGAAGAAGCGGCCGCCAAAGGCATCCGGCGCGAAGCCGAAGGCCAGCCGCGCATCGAAGTGCGAGAAACCCGCCGCGGCGACGCCGATGATCGACACCAGCATGATCACCCACAGCGCGACGGTGATGACGCGTACCGACTCGATCCGCCGGTAGAGCAGCCAGGTGACGACGCCCGTGGCGGCGACGCCGACGACGTGCGACCGCCACCCATCCAATCCGGGGAAGAAGAACCGAAGGTATTCCACCATGCCGATGATGCCGGTGGACATCAGCAGCGGGATCGCCAGAAGCATCGTCCAGATGAACAGGAACGGCATCAGCTTGCCGCTGCGCGACTGGAACGCTTCGCGCAGGTAGACGTAGGTGCCCCCCGAGCCGGGCATCGCGGCGCCCAGTTCGGCCCAGACCAGTCCGTCGGCCATGGCCAGCAGCGCACCGACGATCCAGCCGACGATGGCCTGTGGGCCGCCCATGGTGGCCACCATGAGCGGAATCGTGATGAACGGCCCGATGCCGCACATCTGCGTCATGTTGATCGCCGTGCCCGAGAACACGCCGATGGAGCGGTGGAAGGCGCGTTCGCGAGGGGGCGTGCCGGTGTCGTCCATGGGTGGGCTCACCACTGGCCGCGCACGCCGAGCATGAACATCCGCTCGGAGAACGTCGAATGGCCCGGCTGGCTCGGCCACACCAGGTAATAGCGCTGGTATTCGTTGGTGAGGTTGGTGCCGTCGAGGAAGATCTCGGCATGCTTGTTGAACTTGTACGACACCGATGCGTCCACGTATTTCTGCGGCGCCTCGTACATCTCCATGCCGGTGATGCCGCCCACGCTGTCGGACACCGCGCGGCGCGAGCGGTAGTTGTAGGCGATGCGCGCCTGGAAGTGCTCGTCCTGGTACCACAGGATGAAGTTACCCGACTTGGTCGAGTTGTCCTGGAACGGGATCTTCTTCCCCGCGAGGTCACGCTCGCCCGAATTGCTGGGTGCGTAGGTGGCGTTGAGCTCCATGCCGGTCCGGGACAGGATACCCGGCAGGAACGTGAACCCCTGGCGATAGTCGAACTCGGCGCCCTGGATGCTGTTGCCCGAGCCCTGCACCGGCTGCGTGATCACGATGCAGTGGTTGCGCACCACGCCGTCCTCGTCGGGCAGCGTGCAGTTGGTGACGCTGCCGTTCTTGATGAAGCTGTCGACGTTGATGCGGAAGAACGCCAGGCTCACCATGCTCGTGGGGTTGATGTAGTACTCCGCCGAGGCACCGTAATTGGTCGAGCGCCAGGGGTTGAGCTGCGGGTTGCCGGAGGACGTGCCGTTGGCGACGCGGAACACCGGGCCATCCGGCGTCTCAGACAGCGAGTAGTTCAGTTGCAGGCCGCCCGCCCAGGTGCTCAGGTTGAGCGGCATCATGTTTTTCGAGTAGGCCAGGCGCACCTTCAGGCTATCGGTCACGTCGAGCGCGAAGTTGGCCGAGGGCAGCACGTCCTGGTACGACCGCTTCGTGACGTCGGTGCCGACGTCGTCCGGCTCGTCGCCGTAGGCACCCGGTGCCCCGCTGAGGTGCTGGGAGACGTCCAGGTGGCTTCGGATGAGGCGCACGCCCACGTTGCCGCTGTATGGCATGTCGCCGATCGTGCCGTTGAAGTCGCCCTGCAGGTAGCCCGACAGCTCTTTCAGGCGCACGCCCCACGTCGTTCCCGGCTCGCCCACCCGCACCGTGTTTGGATACAGCGATTTCCAGTACGCCACCGGGTCGATCATGGCATTGGGATCGATCGCCCAGAAGTTGATGCCCGAGCCGAGCAGGTTGTTGTACGGCTTGAAGTTGTTGGCCAAGGGGGCGGCGGTCTTGGGCATCGCGATCGCGGACAGCGGACCAGCGCGGAAGTAGCCCTGGTCGTTGCCGGCCGTGCAGGCGCCGCTGTTCAACACCACGTCCGCGCCGACGTAACGCACCAGGCAACCGTTCGGGTCGCTGGCGCCCATGCCGGCATAGACCGGTGTCTCCAGCGTCCAGCCGTCGTTGCTGGCGTCGCGGATGCTGTTACGCACGCCGAACTCGAGCTTGAAGCCATCGTTGAAATCGTATTTGCCGTCGAAGCGCAAGGCGTTGAGGGCCACCTTGCGATCGTAGTTGCCGGACGACTCGAGGGTCTTCATGGTCCATGCGTTCGGATCGGCGAACGCGCTGGTCAGCGCCGGTGGCGTGCTCACCCGGAGGTAGCGCCCCCGGAAGTCGGCCACGATGGGTATCGTGTTCTGCGGGATGCCGTTGGCGTTGAACACCCGATTGCCGCCCAGTTCCGCCGGGTAGACGAAGGTGCCCGGCGGCACGGCACCGTCCGGTACGCCGTCCATCAATACGTTGGGCCAGAGGGCGCCGTCCGAATCGGAGATGTTGACGTCGGTTTCCTGGTTCGCCTGTGACGCGGTGTCGTGGATGCCGCGCAGGGTGGCGGTGAACGGACCGCCGTTGTCGTAGTCGAGCTGGAGGTTCAGGTTTTTCGCTGTCGAATCCTTGCGGATCATCTGCGAATACGATTCCACGTCGCCCGGCCACTTCTGGTAGACCTGGGTCGTGTAGATCTGCGAGCCTTCCCAGCCCGGCTCCGGCGTGCCGTACGAGCCCAGGGCGGGGCGGCCGGTGTTCTGCGATTGCAACGGCACGTAGGTCGCGCCCTGCCAGTTGGTGGAGTTGAACTGGATGCCGACGTTGCGATCGTATTCGTGCTGCTGCGAGTAGAAGAAGTCGCTGGTCAGGCTCAGTCCGTTGCCGATGTCCATCTGGAACGACGCGTTGCCCGACTTGCGCTTGCGCTGGGTGATGATCTGGTTGAGGCCGATGTTCTGGCTGCCCAGGAACACCCCGTTGGAGCGGCCGTCGCCGTTGACGTCGACGCTGCCGTCGGCGTTCTGGACGATCTGCGAGGGGATCGGCGCACCGTTCCACGGGGTGAGGAAGCCGTTGTAGCCGCCCGCGCTGGTCGCGTTCTCGCCGTTGAGCACCACGCCGTACTGGTCGAGCCCTTCGGTGGAGTTCATCCGTCGCGTGTCGGAATAGTCGCCCGACAGCAGCAGGCCCCAGCGGCCGCCGTCGTTGAACGAGATGAGACCGTTGGCCTCCGGTCCGGTGTCACGCGTGGTCGAGCCGCGCTCGCCGTTGGCCGAGTAGCTGTAGGTGAAGCCGGAGGGGAGATCCCACGGGCGATAGGTGTGCAGGTCGATCGCGCCGCTGATGCCCGCGTCGGTTTCGCTCGCCGTCGCCGACTTCACCACGTCGGCGCCGTGGAAGAGCGTGGACGGCAGCATGCTGAAGTCCGGTTGCTGCGAGTCGATCTGGTCCGCCGTGATGAACACCTCGCCGTTGAGCATGGTGCCCACCTGGGGCAGGCCGCGCACGTCCACCGAGGTGCCCACGCCCGCGTCGCGGTTGATCTGCACGCCGGTGATGCGTTGCAGCGAGTCGGTGATGGTGGTGTCCGGCAGGGCGCCGATATTCTCGGCGGTGATGCTGTCCTGGATTCGGTCGGCATCGCGCTTCACGTCGATCGCCTTCATCTGCGACGCGCGCACGCCGGTAACGCTCACGGCCGACAGATCCACCGCGTTCTTCGTCGCGTCGCCCTTCTTGCCGTCCGGTGGGGCCGTGGGCGCGGCGGTGGCCTGCGCGGCCGGGGCGTCCTGAGGCGTGTCGGCCGCGACGGGCGCGGCGGCCGATCTCGACGCGATGGCGAGCAGCGTGACCGTGATGGCGTAAGACAAAGGATGCTTGCGAAGTGCGGTGGACATGGGCCTGGACCTCGTGAGTGTTGCCGTCGCTCCTCAGGAGCTGCCGTCTTTCAGGAACGTGTAGCCCGGCCTCGCCCCCCGGGGAGCGCATGCCGTCGTGGCGCCGAATCGTGTTTTCCCCAACCCCGGGCCGGTTCGCCGGCCCCCTTCTTTAAACCCCCGCGACGCGCCCTCCGCGCGCCGCTTACTTCGAAAACGCGATGCGTCCCAGGGCCCACTGGCCCTGGCGCGGATCGCCCGTCGCGAACACGCACAGTGCGTGCACATCGGCCCCCAGCGGGGCGAACGCCGCGTCGCGACGTATCGCGCCGCCTGCCGCCGGTGCATCGGCGAGCGCGACCGTCGCCAGTCGCGGACCGTCGCACGCGTTCGCGTGGATCTCGATCGCGTCGACGCGCCCCTGGTCCGGTCGCACCACGGCGCCCCTGGCCTCGTCGCCGAAGCGCCAGGCCAGCCGTTCCGCGGTGACCGTGACGTGCGTGGCGCCTTGCAGCGCCGCGTCGTTCCAACGCCAGCAGGCGTTACCGATATCGACGGCGTAGACCGGGCTGTCGCCCGTGCCCGACCGCCGCCCTTGCAGGCGCGACGGGGGCTGTCCCGAGCAGGTAGATAGCGCCGCGCCGTCGCGGCTCAGCGTCGTGGTCGCGTCCAGCACCTGCGTGCGTGCCGCGGAGAGCGTGACGCCCTCGGGCGAAAACGTCGCCGCGCGCAACGTCGTGCCGTTAGGTAGGGACAACGGTTGGTCATACCGGGGTGACGCCTCGCCCGGCGCGCTGCCGTCGAGGGTGTAGCGGATAGCGAAAGCGCGCACCTGGTTGGCCAGCGTCACGCGAAAGCCGCCGGCGCCGATCGGCGTCACGTCGAACACCGGCGCGAACGCGGTATCGGCCCCATCGAGTGCCAGGGCACGGTAGCGCGCGACCTCCGCGGGCAGGCGGCGCAGGAAGTCGGCCCAGTCGTGCGTGTCCGACGGCGACCAGCCCAGCTCCGCGAGCGCGGCGATCCGAGGGAACACCGCATGTTGGTCGTGGGCGAACGTGGCCATCTGCTCGGTCCACAGTCCTGCCTGCACGCCGATCACGTGATGCGCTTGCGCGGCGTCGGCACCCGGCGGGATCACCTGCGTGGCGTACGCCTGTTCGAGCGTGACCTCGGGCGGCGGCCCGGGCCATTCGTCCGGAAGGCTCGACGGCACGTGGTCGAAGTAGAGCGATTCCTGCGGCGTCATGACCACGTCGTGGCCTTGCTTCAGGGCGGCCAGGGCCACGCGCTCATCGTGATCGCCATGCCAGGACATCACTACCTGGTTGCGCGGCAGCGTCGCGCCCGCCGCGATCTGGTCGTCCCAGCCCACGGGCGTGCGACCGTGCTCGGTGAGGTAGGTCGCCACCCGCTGCATGAACCAGCCCTGGAGCTCGTCCATGGTGGCGAGCTTGAGCGAGGCCCTCTGTGCCTGCACTACGGCAGAGGCATTCCACTGCTGTTTGTCCGCTTCGTCGCCGCCGATCGAGACGTAGCGCGACGGGAACAGGCGCATCACCTCGTCCATCACCGCATCGACGAACCGCAGCGTACGGGCGTTCGGGTTGAGCAGCCACGGGCTGACGCCCCAGTCGGTCCATACCTCGGGGCGCTTGCCGGTGACGCCGAGCCAGGGGTAAGCGGCGATCGCCGCCTGCGAGTGGCCGGGCAGGTCGATCTCGGGGACCACCGTGACGTAGCGCTCGGCGGCGTAGCGCACGATGTCGCGCACCTCGTCGGCCGTGTAGCTGCCGCAGTAGGGTGCGTCGGGAGAGCCGGTACGCTCGACATCCACGCCCACCGCTCGCCGGCATGCACCAAGGGTGGTGAGTTCGGGGTAGCCCGGGATGGGCAGGCGCCAGCCCTGGTCGTCGGTCAGGTGCCAGACCAGCACGTTGAGCTTGTCGAGCGACATCGCGTCGATGAGCTGTCGGATCTCGGCGGCCGTCTGAACATGCCGGCTCGAATCCAGCAGTAACGCGCGCCAGGCAAAGCGCGGATGATCCTCAATCGTGCCGTAGGGCACGTGGGCGGCCGAGCCGCGTGCCCAGCCCACCGGCGTCAGCAGCTGCCATACGGTGACGCCGCCGTAGAACGCGCCCTGCGCCGAGCGCGCGGTGACGACGATGCCTTGCCCATCCACCGTGATGCGGTAACCCGCGTCGCCTTCTACCGCGGCGTCGGCACGGACGTCGAAGGTGATGGCCGATCTGGCATCCGCCGCCGTTCCGATGCGCAGGGTCAGTCCGCGACGTTCGGCGATGCGTTGCAGGAGTTGCTCCGCGACGGCGCGTACGGCCGGGGACGCCGTGCCGCGCACGGTCAACGTCGCACCGTTGTCGACATCCACGGCACCGGTGCTGGCCTGTCGTGCCACCACCGGCTTGGGCAGCAAGGCCCATGCGGGCACGCCCGGCGTCGCCGCCGCGACGGTGGTCGCCGCGATGACCGCCAGGCATGCCAGTGCGGCGCGGATCACGCGCAGACCTCGTGCGCGTTTGCCGCACGCGCCCGGCGATGGCGATTCACGTACCACCGCGCCGCTCCGTACACGCCGTGGCTGCCGTGCTCCGTAACCCACACCGACAGGGGTTCGAGCAGCTCGCGCACGCTGCGACCGTGCAGAAACCGTGTCTCGAACGCGCTCGCCTTGAGCAGGTCGAAAATCGACGAAAGAAACCCGCCGGCCAGGAACACGCCCCCGGTGGGCATGCAGGTCATGGCCAGGTTGCCGGTGAAGCTGCCCAGCGCCGCGCAGAACAACGCCACCGCCTCCACGGCGTGTGCGTCGCTCATCGTGGCCGCGGCCGCGGTGACGGCCTTGGGCGTGGTGAGCGACGCCACGTCGCCGTCCAGCGCGCAGAGCGCTTCGTAGACCGTGAGCAGCCCGGGCCCCGAGACGATGTGTTCCACCGGTACGTAGCCGCCGCGCGGCGCGAGCCACGACACCACCTCGCGTTCGCGCAGCGAGTGCGGCGCGAAATCCATCTGGCCGGCTTCCGTCGTGAGGGCGACGCCACCGTTGGGCCCGGGCATGAGGATCGCCGCGCCCAGGCCGGTGCCCGGTCCCACCAGCAACGCGGGCCCGGCGGCCCGCGCGGGCGGGCCGCACAGGTGCCGGCCGGTCGCGGCGAGAGGACCCTCGATGGCGTAGGCGAGCGCTTCGAAATCGTTGAGTACCGCGACCTCGGCCAGGTCGAGCGTGCCGCGCAGGGCAGGCAGGCGCACGGGCCACGCGAGGTTGTCGTTGAGCACTTCGTCGTCCTTCACCTGGCCGGCGCAGGCCAGCACGCAGTGCGAGACGCGGGCGCGCACCTCGGTGCCGATGAAGTGACGGAGCAGGTCGTCCAGCGAGGCGAAAGACGCGCAGGGGTAGACGCCGTAGGCGAGCATCTCCAGCGCCCCGGAACCGTCATCCGCCGAACGCATGAGTGCGACGTGCCCGTTCGTGCCGCCGATGTCGCCCGCAAGAAATTGCATCCCCAATGTCCCCCGACGCCCCGATGCTCCCGGGCGGATCAGTCCATCCAAGGTGCCCCCGCACCGGATTCGCCATCAGCGTGTAACGGGACTGACACCGGTGTCAAGCCGTGCCGCAGCACGGTCCGGACCGCGTTGGCGTGGGCGTCGTCGGGCGTCGCTCAGCCGATGTGCTGTTGCAGGCCCTGCGCCAGCGCATCGAACGCGGCCTTGCAACGCGGGCTGTGCCGAAGGTCTTCGTGCATGGTCACCCAGGTGTCCATGCGGTAGGCGAAGTCGTCGGCCAGTACGCGCACCAGATCGCGATGGCTGCGTGCCAGCGCCACCTGGCACACGCCGATGCCGGCCCCCGCGCGTATCAGCGCGAGTTGCGCGAGGTCGCTGTCGGTGCGCAGGGAGAACGCCTGGCGACGCCATCCCGGCGCCGTCTTGCTCGCGGCGCGGATGAACGGGGTTTCCTCATCGAAACCGATCAGCGCGTGATGGGCGAGGTCGGCGAATGCGCGAGGCGTACCACGTTCGCGAAGATACCGACGGTGCGCGTGCAGCCCGACCTCGATCACGCCGACATGCCGCGCGAGCAGAGCGTCCTGGCGCGGACGCGTCATGCGCACGGCGATGTCGGCCTCGCGCAGGAGCAGGTCCTCCACCCGGTTCGTGAGGACGAGTTCGACCTGCAGGCCGGGATGCGCCGCCCGCAGTCGCGCCACGATGGGAGGCAGCACCTCGGCGCCGATGACCTCGCTGGCGCTGATGCGCACGCTGCCCTTGACCTCGCCCTGGCTGCCGGCCGCGCGCAGGAGTGCGGCGGCAGCGTGCCCCATCGCCTCGGCGTGGGGTTTC
>CAJYHU010000358.1 GCA_913774655.1 uncultured Luteibacter sp.
CGGTGTCATCGACGCCGATTCGCGCACGCCGCACGCAGTCGACGATGTGGCGCGTCGGGGTCGGCTGGTAGAAGACCATCTCCGGCGGCGGCGCGGGATGCTCGGGCTCGGGCTCGTCGAGTGCCAGCACGCCGGCCAGCAACGCATCGAGCGCGTCGTAGTGCGCACCATTCGCAGGCGCCGCGTCCAGCCACGGCGCGAGCGCCGCCGCGCCGTCGCCGGCCGCGATGGCACGGCGCAGGCGCGCGAACAGACGCGCGTCGAGGGCCTCTATCTCGACCAGAAACGGGGCTGCGCGGCGACAGGCGGCATCGGCGGGATCGGGCGGCAGCAGCAAGTCGAGGCGATCCGCGAGCGCCGCGCGCTCGGCAAAGGCATCGGGATCGCGCCATCCGTCGTGGCGGGTCAGCGCATCGAAGACGGCGACCAGGCGAGCGGGCGTCATCACGCGGGACTCAGCGGGCCCAGCCCATCTCGCGGACGAAGTCCAGCGTGTCGTCGATCACACGGGCGGCGGCGCGTGAGCGTTCGGGCGAGGCGAGCACGTGGGCAGCCTGGCGATACGACGCCCAACGCTTGCGTTGGTCCGGCGTACCGAGCCAGCCGAACGCCTCGCGCATGGCGGCCACCGACGTCAGCGTGTCGCGATCGCCCTCGCCGCCGTCCCACGCGCCCATGAAGACGGGGCACGCGATCCGCGCCAGCCGTTCGGGGCGCATCCGCTCGTCGAACAGGCGGGCGAGCGCGCGAACTCCGTCGGTATGCACGGCCTGCGACCAGTAACGCCGCTGGAAGTCGGTCCGCTCACCCTCCACGGCGATCGCGCCGGTCATCGCCACGGCGGCGGCGAGCTGGGCGGGATCGTGCACGCGGATTCCGGGCGACCACGTCGCCACGCCGGCGACCGCCGCGCCGCGCCGCGCGGCGAGATCCAGCGCCAGCGTGCCGCCCATCGAGGTACCGACCAGCACCACGCGCTCGCCGAGCCGCAGGCCGATATCCAGCGCGCCGTCGGCATCGGCCGTCCAGCGTTCGGCGGTGCTTCCGGCCATGGCCGAGGGATCGTCGCTGCCGTGCCCGCGAAGACGCGCCAGATACAGATGGGCGCCGCACGCCTCGGCGATGGCGCGATGACCTGGCGCGCCCTCGGCCTGGCTGGCGGTGAACCCGTGCAGATAGACCACGGCCAATGGCCGCCGGTCGCGCGCACCGGGGGCGAAGACGACGCGTGCTTCGTTGTCGGGCTTCAGACCGGGGCTGGCGTGTTCACGCGCGGCGATGTCGTGGGCCAGGTCGTCCAGCGCGCTCACGCGTGGGTGCCTTCGGAGGCCACCGGTGCCGTGCGCTGTCGCGACGCAAACGTGCGCACCGAGCGCGACAGCGCGTCGAGCTCGGCGTGGGCGGCGCGCAGGTCGCCGCCGGCATCCACCAGCACCGAGAGGTCATCGCAGACGCGATTGCCGCCAGGCAGCCCCAGGTTGCCGAGCACGTTGCGCAGCGCGTGGATCGCCTCCGACGCGGCCGCGATGTCCCGCGACAGCATCGCCAGGCGCAGTGCCTCGATCTGGCTATCGGTGGCGCGGGCGCAGAGGTCGACGAACCGGGCGAAGTCGTCGGCGCTGGCGAGCGCCCGCATGTCATCGAGCGGCGATTTGCCCGGTGGCGTACCCGCCGCGACTTCAGGCACCGACTGGCATGCACGCGCGGCGTTTTCCAGCAGGCGTTCGCCCGCCACCGACTCAATCACGTCGAGCAAGCGCTGCGCGGCGATCGGCTTGGTCAGGTAGGCGCGGGCGCCGGCCTTGAAGGCGATGCGGACCGCGTCGTGGCTCGAGTCGGCGCTCAGCATCACGATGGGCGGGACCTCGGCGGTGCGCCGCGCGACGTCGATCCGTCCGAGCACGTCCCAGCCCGAGCTGCCGGGCATGTGCAGGTCCATGAAGATCACGTCGAAGGTTTCCGAGCCGAGGCGCGCCAGGGCCTCGTCGCCGCCGGCGCAGAACGTCGCCAGGTGACCGGCGCGTTCGAGGATGCGGCCGACGATCTCGCGATTGGTGGCGTTATCGTCAACGACGAGGCAGCGCTGCGGCGCGACGCGCCCACGGTGGTCGTCGAGCAGGTCGACCAGCGGCATGTCGGCCATGCTGCGCACGCCGACCGCCGCGCGCGGCAGCGGAAAGCGCCAGGTAAACACGCTGCCGCCGAGCGGATTGTCGGCCACCTCCAGGCTGCCGCCCATCTGCTCGGAGACGTTGCGCACGATGTACAGGCCCAGGCCGACGCCCTCCTGCCGGCGGCTCTCGCCCGCGCTCACCTGGTGGAACGGATCGAAGATGCGCGCTTTGTCGGTGTCGGCGATGCCGATGCCGGTGTCCGTCACGGTGCAGATCACGGTGGGATCGCGCACCGGGCCGCTATCGGACAACTCCACGCGCACGTCGACGCAGCCCCCGGGCGGCGTGAACTTCACGGCGTTGGAAGCAAGATTGGACAGCACCTGCTCGATGCGTCCCGGGTCGCCCGTGAACACCCCTTCGACCGTGGCATCGCGCGCGAGCGTGAAGGCCAGGCGCTTTTCCGTCGCGTGGGGACGACAGACGGCGCCAACCGTGCCCAGCACCTCGTCGAACGTGAACGGCTGGTGGCGCAGGTTGAACCGGCCGCCGGCGAAGGAGGCCACGTCGAGCACGGCGTTGACCCGGTGCAGCAGCGCGTTGGCGTTGGACGCGAGCAGCGACATGAGGCGCCGCTGATCGTCGTTCATCACCTGCGTATCGATCAGCGATGCCGCATGGATCACGGTGCTCAGCGGCGTGCGCATCTCATGGCTCATCATCGAGATGAAGCGGTGCTGCGCCTCGCGCGACGCGATCGCCTCGGACGACACCT
The DNA here is from genome assembly GCA_913774655.1 of uncultured Luteibacter sp. Lineage (GTDB taxonomy): Bacteria > Pseudomonadota > Gammaproteobacteria > Xanthomonadales > Rhodanobacteraceae > Luteibacter > Luteibacter sahnii. Next base: position 2,890 of record CAJYHU010000358.1, read on the forward strand.
CGCGCAGGGCATCGACGAGCCGATAGAGCGTCATCGGCAGCACGATCACCAACGCGAGGGCATACAACGCGTAGGCGGGCCGGCTCGCCCAATAACCGTCCGGCGCACTCACCGCCAGCACGAGCACCGACGCCACCACGCTCGCCGCAAAGGCCCGGCGGCTGTAGCGCACGCCGACGGCCACCGACATGAAGGGCAGCACGGCGGTCAGCGTGATGACCAGCATGAACGCCGCCTTGAGCAGCATCGCCACGATCACGTAGTTGGCCGCGATGCCCACCGCGTCCACCTGTGCCCGCTGGCGCAACCACGACGAGGCGCGTACGCAGAGCATCCACAGGGTGGCCAGGAGAAACATGCCGGTGGCGAGCGGAAACACGCGATGGGCTTCGGTCGCCATGGGCGAGGGGCCGTGCAGCCAGGCGGCGGTCCAGACCACGACGAAGCCCAGGATCACCGCACGCGTCAGGGAAACGCGGTATTCGCGAAAACTGGCGACGATGCGGTCGATGCGCGGATTGCGTAACCGCTCGGCGGCTTCGCTGAGCATCACCGGTTCGGCGCGTCTGCCGCCACCGCGATCGATCTTCATGCCCTACGTTTCCGACCCTGCCCCCGATAAGCGCCTAGTCTAGTTTCTTGGGAAACGGTGGCAACCCCGACTTTTGGCGGCCACGCCGCTCGGCACGTTTGGCGTGGCTTTGCCACGATCCAAACGGTATCCGTGGAAGTCACGTCGGTCGTCCGGCATGACGTGCGAATTTCCTTTCGATTCGTAGGTCGCCGCAGCATCGATTTCGTGCGAACGCACATGAGTCTTCTTGGCATAAATCCCGTGTTTCTTGCTGCAAAGCGCCATCCCTGCCGGGGTATTTGCTTATGCGCATCATCTTTCGAAACGGTCTGGACATCCCCTTCCGCCTCCTGTAATTCTTGCGACTGGCTTCATTTGGATCGAGACAAATGAGCCGCGACGGAGCGCGAATCCAGGTTCGGTGGCTTCGTCGGGGAGAGGCGGACCATCGCGGTCCAGGGCGCGCGACGGGTGTCACGGGCACAACCTTTTTCCGGGGATTCCATGAACAACCTGAGCCTTTCGCGGCGGTGCGCTCTCGCGCTCGCCATCTGCACCTCGCTGGCCGGCATCGGCGCCGTCCACGCGCAGTCCACCACGGGCGGCCTCAACGGCAGCGTGCCCGCCGGCG
>CAJYHU010000359.1 GCA_913774655.1 uncultured Luteibacter sp.
AGCACTTCCTGCACGAGCGGCGCTATGTCGACCGCATCGTGTCGTCCATCGCGCCGAAAGACGGCGACACCGTCGTGGAGATCGGTCCCGGCGAAGGGGCGATGACACTCCCGCTGCTGGCGGTGGCGAAGACGATGACCGCCATCGAGCTGGACACCGACCTCATCCCGGGCCTGCAAGCGCGCGCTGCGTCCGTCGGCGAGTTGCGGATCGTGCACTCGGACGTACTCAAGGTCGATTTCACGGCGCTCGCGCGCGAACTCGGCGCCGAGCGCCTGCGCATCGCCGGCAACCTGCCTTACTACATCTCCAGCCCCATTCTTTTCCATTGCGTGGAGCATGCCCCGGCCATCCAGGACATGCATTTCATGCTGCAGAAAGAAGTCGTCGATCGCATGGCGGCCGAGCCGGGCAGCAAGGTGTACGGACGCCTCAGCGTCATGCTGCAACTCGCGTGCACGGTGACGCCGCTCTTCACGGTGCCGCCCGGAGCGTTCCGTCCGCCGCCGAAGGTGGATTCGGCGGTGGTCCGGCTGGTACCGCTACCGCCCGAAAAGCGACCGGTCGGTGATCCCGGCCGGATTCACGCGGTCGTGAAGGCCGCGTTCGCGATGCGGCGAAAGACGCTGTCGAATACGCTCAAGGGACTCGTCGACGAGGCCACCATCCGCGAGCTCGGCATCGACCCTCGCGCGCGCGCCGAGACACTTGCGCCAGGCGATTTCGTCCGCCTTGCCAACGCCATGTGAAGACGGCCACGGTCGTACTTGCCCACCCCCGTTCCGTCCCCGACAATCGGTGCATGAATTCCAAAGCTCCCTACACGATCGACGTGGAGGTCGAAACCCGCTTCGTTCCGGACCAGTCGCAACCCGACGACGACCGCTACGTGTTCGCCTACACGATCACGCTGCGCAACGCGGGTGACGCGGGTGCGCAACTGATGGCCCGTCACTGGATCATCACCGACGCGAACGGCAAGGTCGAAGAGGTTCGCGGCGATGGCGTCGTCGGCGAGCAGCCGTGGATGCGTCCGGGCGACACCTATCAATACACGTCAGGCGCCGTCCTGGAGACTTCCGTCGGCACGATGGAAGGCAGCTACCGCATGGTGGCCGACGACGGCACTCACTTCGACGCGAAGATTCCCGCCTTCGTGCTATCGATCCCACGCACGCTGCACTAGGATCGAACCTATGGAAAGCCCGCACGCCGGCAACGGTGCCATGGAGCGACTCGACTGATGGCCGTCTACGCGATCGGCGACGTCCAGGGTTGCTACCCCGAACTCCAGCGCCTGCTGGAGAAGATCCGCTTCGATCCCGCGAACGACCGCCTCTGGTTCTGCGGCGATCTGGTCAACCGTGGCGGCGAGTCGCTCGCCACCCTGAGGCTCATCCACTCGCTGCGCGAGCAGAGCGTCATCACGCTGGGCAACCACGATCTCTCACTGCTGGCCATCGGTCAGCGCCGTGAGGACGCGCAGGCGCGGGTAAACCCGGAATTGCGCGAAGTGCTGTTCGCCGATGACGCGCCGGTGCTGCTCGAGTGGCTGCGAATGCAGAAACTGCTGCACCACGACGAGACCCTGGGCTGGACCATGATCCACGCCGGCCTGGCGCCGAGCTGGACCCTTCGCCAGGCGCAGCGTGCCGCCCTCGAGGTCGAGCGCGAACTCGGCGGCCCGCGCTACCAGCGGCTGCTGAAGAACCTTTTCGGCAACCGACCGCCCGGCTGGACCCAGCGCCTGCAAGGCGTGGAACGGCATCGCGCCGCGATCAACACGCTCACCCGCATGCGTTATTGCGACGTCAACGGCCGCATCGACTTCGAAGGCAAGGGCACGCCCGGCACGCAGAAGCCGGGCATGTATCCGTGGTTCGAAGTGCCAGGCATGCGTCGACGCGAGACGAAGATCGTCTGCGGCCACTGGTCGGCGCTGGGCCGCTTCGCCGGGCTGGGCGTCTATGCGATCGACACCGGCTGCGTCTGGGGCGGGCAACTCACGGCGCTACGCATCGACGCCGAGGAGCCCTCGTACATCACCGTGCAAGCCGAGTCGCACCGACAGAAACCCAAGGGCGGCGGGGACTAGGGGCCACGCCCATCGCGTCCATGCGACGCGTTTTCCACGCCACACCAAAAACGTTTTTCACGAATTTCCGGCGACCCTCCCAGCGATCGATCTTATGGCCCGGTGGATGGTTCGATCCCGCGAGCCGTGGGGCTGTCGCGACCTTGTGGCGCCAGAGCGCGTTGCACCTGGGCGTCTGGCAGGGAAACCTTGGTGTCCCCCTCGCTGCTCGGGCAGTCCTTCGCGTTCGACAGGGATGGCCACTGACGTGGCCCACCCGCGAGTCGTGGTGCTGTGGTGACCTTGTAGTGCCAGAGCGCGTTGCACCTGGGCGGTGTCGCGGGGAGACCTTGGTGTCCACCCCCGCTGCTCGGGCAGTCCTCCGCGTTCGACAGGGAAGGCCGCTGACGCGGCCCATGGGCTAATCGGCCTGCGGCCGCTCTCTTGTGCGGAACTCGCCTCGAGGGTGGACACCAAGGTCTCTTCCGGACGCTGAGGTCGGGTGATGGGAGAGCGGAAGGCGTTCGATGGCTGGGCTGCGTAAGCCATGCTTGAGCTGTGAAACGCCAGCCCGACAACGGGTATCCGACGTCGCGACGAGCTGACCGGCGTGGTCGGACGGGGCGACGTGACGCTCACTGGCTCGCCGGGGTGCGCCGTACGGGCTCTCACAACACGCCGCCTCCGTCATGGGGAGAGTCTTCGGCGTTCACCCTCAAGGCGAGTTCCGCACAAGGGAGCGGCCGTAGGCCACGCAGGGACACGGGCCGCGTCAGCGGCCGTCCTTGTCGACCGCGGAGGACCTATCCGAGCAGCGAGGATGGACACCGAAGGCTCGGGCCTCAGCGTCCGAGCCGGCGGCAGGCCTGCATCCATGCGGCATCCCCGCACTTCCGCGATGAACCAAAAAAACCGCCTTTTGAACTGACCCCGAAGATGGGATCTTGCCCAACTTCCGGGGGTCAGTTCATTTCGGCGGTTTTTTTTATCAGGTCAGCTGACCGTGGCAGTGCTTGTACTTCTTGCCCGAGCCGCAGGGGCACGGATCGTTGCGGCCCACCTTCGGGCCTTCGGCGAACACGGGCGCGAGAGGGGTCGGCTCTTCCGCACCGCCCTGTCCCATCGCCTGGGCGTCGGCGTGCTGGAACTGCAGGCGCTGCGCTTCCGCCGCGCGCTGCTGTTCGGCTTCCATCGCGAGCACTTCGTCTTCGCTGCGGATACGGATGCGGGCAAGCATCTGCACCACTTCGGTCTTGATGCGGTCGAGCATCTCCGAGAACAGCTCGAACGACTCGCGCTTGAACTCCTGCTTGGGCTGCTTCTGCGCGTATCCGCGCAGGTAGATGCCCTGGCGCAGGTAATCCATGCTGGCGAGGTGTTCTTTCCACGCGTTGTCGACCACCGAAAGCATCACGTGCTTCTCGAGGGAACGCATGGTTTCAGCGCCGATCTGGGCTTCCTTCTCGGCGAACAACGCGTCGACAGCCGCGCGCACGTGTTCGAGGATGCCTTCGGCGTCGACTTCTTTCTGCGACTCCACCCACGCGGGAATATCCAGGCGCAGGTTGAATTCGCTCGCCAGTTCGCGGTCGAGCGCGTGGAGATCCCACTGGTCGTCGATACTCTCCGCGGGTACGAAGCGACGGACGAGGCCATCCACCACGTCGGCGCGGATGTCGGCGACCATGTCCGAGATATCGTCGAGGTCGAGCAATTCGTCGCGCTGGGCGTAGATCACCTTGCGCTGGTCGTTGGCGACGTCATCGAAGTCGAGGAGGTTCTTGCGGATATCGAAGTTGTGCTGCTCGACCTTGCGCTGCACCTTCTCGATCTGGCGCGTGATGAGGCGATCCTCGAGCGCCTCGTCTTCCTTCATGCCGAACATCTGCATCCAGCGGCCGATGCGCTCGCCGCCGAAGATGCGCATGAGGTTGTCCTGCAGCGACAGGTAGAACCGCGACGAACCCGGATCGCCCTGGCGGCCGGAGCGACCACGCAGCTGGTTGTCGATGCGGCGGGACTCATGACGCTCGGTGCCGATGATGTGCAGGCCACCGGACGCGAGCACCTGGTCGTGACGGACGGTCCAGTCGGCCTTCACCTTCGCGCGATCGGCGTCGGAGGCGTCAGGCGGCAGCGCGGCGAGGGCCGCTTCGAGGCTGCCGCCGAGCACGATGTCGGTGCCGCGGCCGGCCATGTTGGTGGCGATGGTCACCGCGCCCGGCGCACCGGCCTGGGCCACGATGTGCGCCTCGCGCTCGTGCTGCTTGGCGTTGAGCACCTCGTGCGGGATGCGCTCTTTCTTCAGAAGGCCCGAGACGAGCTCGGACACGTCGATGGAGGCCGTGCCCACGAGGACCGGCTGACCCCGCTCATGGCAGGCCTTGATATCCTCGATGACGGCCTTGAACTTGGCGTCCGGGCCGAGAAACACTGCGTCGGGGTTGTCGACGCGCACCATCGGCTTGTGGGTGGGAATCACCACCACTTCGAGCCCGTAGACGCTCTGGAATTCGTAGGCTTCGGTGTCGGCCGTGCCGGTCATGCCGGCCAGCTTCTTGTACATGCGGAACAGGTTCTGGAACGTGACCGTCGCCAGCGTCTGGTTTTCGCGCTGGATGGGCACGCCCTCCTTCGCCTCGACCGCCTGGTGCAGGCCGTCGGACCAGCGACGGCCGGCCAGCGTGCGACCGGTGAATTCGTCGACGATGATCACTTCGCCGTCGCGGACGATGTAGTCGACGTCGCGCTGGTAGATGGCATTGGCGCGCAGGGCCGCGTTGAGGTGATGCACGACGGCCAGGTTCTTCGAATCGTACAGCCCGCTGTCCGGTTCGATGACGCCGGCCTGGCGCAGCAGCTGCTCTGCGTGTTCCATGCCCTCTTCGGACATGTGGACCTGCTTCTGCTTTTCGTCGACGAAGTAATCGCCGGCGCCCTCTTCGGTCTCCTGTCGGACCAGGTGCGGCACGACCTTGTTCACCGCGATGTAGAGTTGCGGGGAATCTTCGGCCGGGCCGGAAATGATCAGCGGGGTGCGCGCCTCGTCGATGAGGATGGAGTCCACCTCGTCGACGATGGCGTAATGCAGGCCACGCTGGTGGCGCTGCTCCTTGCTGAGCGCCATGTTGTCGCGCAGGTAGTCGAAACCGAATTCGTTGTTGGTGCCGTAGGTGATGTCCGCGGCATAGGCGCTGCGCTTATCCGCGTGGTCCATGCCCGGGTACACCACGCCGACCGAGAGGCCGAGGAAGTTATACAGCTTGCCCATCTGCGCGGAGTCGCGCCGGGCCAGGTAGTCGTTGACCGTGACGACGTGGACGCCCTTGCCCTCGAGCGCGTTGAGGTACACCGGCAGCGTGCCGACGAGAGTCTTGCCCTCGCCGGTGCGCATTTCGGCGATGCGGCCCGAATGCAGCACCATGCCGCCGATCATCTGGACGTCGTAGTGACGCATGCCCAGCACGCGCCGGGCCGCCTCGCGGGTGGTCGCGAAGGCTTCCGGCAGCAGCTTGTCCAGCGTCTCGCCAGCCGCGAGACGCTCGCGGAACTCGACGGTCTTGGCGCGCAGGGCGTCGTCGGAAAGTTTCTCGTAGTCCGGCTCGAGGGCGTTGATGCGCTTGACCGTCTTGGAGAGGTCGCGCAGCACGCGGTCGTTACGGCTGCCGAAAATACTCGTCAGGGCACGATTGAACATCGATCATCCGGATCTGAAAACGAAAGGGTGCGAGCGACGCGGAAGCCGCCCACATGAAGGGACCGATCATACTACGTGCGTCCCCGGCTTTCCTCCCGGATGGCGGCGCGCCGGGCCCGATTCAAGCCTGGTCAGCGGTGGCTGCGGACGAACGCCAGCGGATTGACCACCCGATCGTGGTACCAGACTTCGAAATGCACGTGGGATCCGGTCGAACGGCCCGTGGAGCCCGCCCGGGCGATCACGTCGCCCACGTGGACCCGCTGGCCGGGCTTCACCTCAAGGGCGCTGTTGTGTGCGTAACGGGTCATGTAGCCGTTGCCGTGGTCGATTTCGACGACATCGCCATAGCCGTTGCGCTGACCTGCGAAAGTGACCATGCCCTCGGCGACCGCCGTCACCGGCGTGCCCTTCGGCGCGGCGATGTCGATGCCGGTGTGGCGCGCGCCCTCCCCGCTGAACGGGTCCGGCCGGCCGCCGAAGAACGACGAGATATAGCCGTTCACCGGCATGCCGGTCGGCCGCAGGCTGGAGTCGATCTTGCGATCCAGGAGCATGTCGCGGAGGGCCTCGAGTTGGGCCTGCTGGACGTCGAACTGCCCGGACAACTGGTCGATGTCCTGGCCCAGGGCGGCGGGCCTCAGGTAGGCGGGTGTCCCCGTGGTCACCTCGGGGCCGCCCTGGCCGGGATCTTCGTCGAAATTGAACTCCCCGTCATCGAGCTTGCCCGCCTGGGTGAGGCGCTCGCCAAGGGCGTTGAGGCGCACGGACTGCGCCTGGAGCTGGCCCAGCTTCACTGCCAGGGCATTGAGTTGGCGCTGGGCGTCGAGGCGGGCGGCATCCGCCGCGGCGAGGCGGGTCGACGCCGTTGCCGATACCACGGCACCCCGCGCAGTCGCCACGGCCAGGGCGACGCCCGCACCGAGTCCCGCGACGGCGACGAGCCCCACCAGTACCAGCCCCGCCAGCTTGCAGCGCAGGCGCCGGCAGCTGAGGTCCAGGGTTGTCGGCCCTTTGCGGCCGCGTGACACGAGTATGATCTGCATACGTTCCACTTCGAATCGCCAAAGCCGGTCCATGCCGCCGCCGTCCCAACCGCCCCGCCGCACGACCCGAGGACTGACCTCCATCACGGACGTCACGTCGATCGCGTCGCTGGCCCGGAAGGCACACGACATCGCCGCGCTCGACCGCCAGCTTCGCGCGGCGTTTCCCGCGTCGATGCGTGAGCAGATCCGCTTCGCGGACCTGCGCGACGGCCGTCTCGTCTTCCTGGCGCCGTCATCGGCCTGGGCCGCGCGGGTGCGCCTTTATCAGGCGCAGATCCTCGAGGCCGCCCGCGCCCTCGGCGCGCAAGCCCATACCGTCGCCGTGAAAGTAGCCCCTTTGCCGATCGAGGAGCCGGTCCCCGATCTGCGCAAACCACTTTCGCCGGACGCCGCGCGCCATCTCCGGACGGTCGCGGCGACGCTTGCGGACCCCGCGTTGCGGGGGCTCTTCCTTGAACTGGCCTCCAAGGCCGAAAAACCATGACTATCCGCTATTTACACCCCAGTGCCTGTCCCATTTAGACGTCGAGGTCAGGCCAAGGTGGCGAAATTTATAGCACGCATGAAGCGAGCGAACACGCCGATTACACCTAAAGTTGACGGCCGGCGGGTAGTTAACTGAAGCGGCGCGAACACCTCGACACGCCATGGAGTTCAGAAAAGCCGCATCTTCGGGCCGAACACGCAGACCGTCGACGTAGCGCTTCGCCCACGCGCGCTCTGGCGTGAGCCCCGATCGAGGCGCTCTTGCGACCTGGCAGCGCCAGAGCGCGGTGCACCTGGGCGGTGTCGCAGGGAGACCTTGGTGTCCACCCTCGCTGCTTGGGCAGTCCTTCGCGTTCGACAGGGAAGGCCGCTGACGCGGCCCATGCATTTCATTGGCCTGCGGCCGCTCTATTGTGCGGAACTCGCCGCGAGGGTGGACACCAAGGTCTCTTCCGAGCGGTGAGGTCGGGTGATAGGAGAGCGGTAGGCGCTCGATGACTGATCTGCGCAAGCGCTGCGCGATATGTGAAACGCCAACCCGACAACGGCTATCTGACGTCGCGACGAGCCAACCGGCGCGGTTGGGCGGGGCGAGGTAAAGCTCACTGGTTTGCCGCGGTGCGCCGTATGGGCTCTCACAACACGCCGCCCCAGTCATGGGGAGAGCCTTCGGTGTCCACCCTCGAGACGAGTTCAGCACAAGGAAGCGGCCGTAGGCCAAGCAGGTACACGGGCCGCGTCAGCGGCCTTCGTTGTCGAACGCGGAGGACTGCCCGAGCAGCGGGGGCGGACGCCGAAGGCTCGGGCCTCACCGTCCGAGCCGGCGGCAAGGCCTGCATCCTTGCGGCATCCCCGCACTTCCGCGATGAACCTTTTTTTGCCTGGTAGCCGGACTTCCGCGAAGAACCACAAAAAAGGCCGCGATCGCTCGCGGCCTTTACAGCAGCAGTGCCTGACGCCGGGCGGCTTACACGGCCTGCGCCGGATGGGCGTAAGAGATGGGTGCCTTCGCCGGGTCCTTGAAGCTGACTTCTTCCCACGCCGTGGCATCGGCCATCAGGCGGCGGAGCAGCTTGTTGTTGAGCTCGTGGCCGGACTTGTGCGCCGAATAGGCGCCGATCAGGCTATGGCCAAGCATGTAGATGTCGCCGATGGCGTCGAGGATCTTGTGCTTGACGAACTCGTTGTCGTAACGGAGACCGTCTTCGTTGAGCACGCGGTAGTCGTCGAGTACCACGGCGTTGTCCATCGAGCCGCCAAGGGTGAGATTGCGCTCACGCAGGGCTTCGATGTCGCGCATGAAACCGAACGTGCGGGCGCGGCTGACTTCCTTGACGAACGACGTGGTCGAGAAATCCATCTCGGCCTGCGAATTGCGCTTGTTGAACAGCGGGTGGTCGAACTCGACCGAGAAACCGACCTTGAAGCCGTCGAACGGCTCGAGGCGGGCCCACTTGTCGCCGTCTTCGACAACCACCGGCTTCTTGATACGAATGAAGCGCTTGGCGGCGTCCTGCTCTTCGATACCGGCGGACTGGATGAGGAAGACGAACGGACCGGCGCTACCGTCCATGATCGGCACTTCGGGCGCCGAGAGGTCGACATAGGCATTGTCGATGCCGAGACCGGCCATCGCCGAGAGCAGATGCTCCACGGTGGAGACCCGAACCTCGCCATCGATCAGCGTGGTGGAAAGACGGGTGTCGCCGACGTTCTCGGGGCGCGACTTCAACTCGACCACGGGATGGAGGTCGACTCGGCGGAACACGATACCCGTGTTCGGCGCCGCCGGACGAAGCGTCATGTAGACCTTGTCGCCGGTATGGAGGCCGACGCCGGTGGCGCGAATGATGTTCTTGAGCGTGCGCTGCTTAATCATGTTGGGTCAAACCTTGCCGGCAGCAGCCTTGAGTGTCGTGCATGCTAACACAGTCTTAACCTCGGAATAAACAAACCGGGTAGTACAGCCCAGATTGGCTTTCACGAACCCTTCAGTATCGTCGACATCGATTCTCATTCAGGTTCCGGCTGCGCCACGTGACACGGCGTCGCACGCAAATCACTGAAAAATGGTCATTTTCCTTCGTCGACGCGAACCCGCTCCGCCGCCCGGACGGGAACGGCGGCGGAGCGGTGGGCCGCCGGGCGTCCTGCCCGGCGTTGCCCCACGTTGTCCTTAACGTGTCAGTGGCGGCGAGACGCGATCAGTCGGCCTGGCGGCGCAGGAACGCCGGGATGTCCAGGTAGTCGATCGCCGGCTCGGCGTTCTTGGCGGGCTGCGCCGGCTCCGAACGGACCGACGGTACCGGCTCGGACTGGGCGTAGTCCACCACTTCGTTGCCCGTGCCCGTGCGCAGCACCACCGGTCGCGGACGCTGGCGCATCTCGACCTGCTGCTGCACCGGCTGGCGCACCGGCTGCTTGGCGGCGACGCCACGGTTGAGGCCGGTGGCGACCACGGTGACGCGGACGTCGTCCTGCATGTCCGGATCGAGCGAGGTGCCGATCACCACCGTCGCATCCTCGGACGCGAAGTCGTGGATCACGCGGCCGATCTCGTCGAACTCGCGCATGGTGAGGTTCGGACCGGCGGTCACGTTGACCAGGATGCCGCAGGCACCGGCGAGGTTGACGTCCTCCAGCAGCGGGTTGTTGATGGCGGCCTCGGCGGCAGCCTGCGCGCGGTCGTCGCCGCGGGCGGTGCCCGAACCCATCATCGCCATGCCCATCTCGCTCATCACGGTGCGCACGTCGGCGAAGTCGACGTTGATCAGGCCCGGGGCCGTGATCAGGTCGGCGATGCCCTGCACCGCGCCGAGCAGCACGTCGTTGGCTGCCTTGAACGCGTTGAGCAGGGTCACTTCGCGACCGAGTACCGAGAGAAGCTTCTCGTTCGGCACGGTGATCAGCGAATCGACGTGCTGGGACAGGTCTTCGATGCCCTTGAGCGCCACCTGCATGCGGCGGCGGCCTTCGAAGGGGAACGGCTTGGTGACGACGGCGACGGTCAGGATGCCCTTCTCCTTCGCCAGCTGCGCCACCACCGGCGCGGCGCCGGTACCGGTGCCGCCGCCCATACCGGCGGTGATGAACACCATGTCGGCGCCTTCGAGCATGTCTTCGATGCGCTCGCGATCCTCGAGCGCGGCCTGGCGGCCCACTTCCGGATTGGCGCCGGCGCCGAGGCCCTTGGTGACGTTGCCGCCCAGTTGCAGGTGCGTGCGACCGCCGCAGGTCTTCATCGCCTGGGCGTCGGTATTGGCGACGACGAATTCGACGCCTTCGATGTTGGAGTTCACCATGTGGGCCACGGCGTTGCCGCCGCCACCGCCCACGCCGATGACCTTGATGACCGCATTGGGTGCCAGCTTTTCAATCAGTTCGAACATTTCCCGTCCTCCGCAGAACTTTTAGTTTTTTTGGTTGATTCCCATACCCGGCTCCTGCCGGCCATGGGTGGCGGGCCATCCTCTTGCCCCGGCGCCCCCCTTTTCCGTCGGGCACCGATAAAACCTGTCCGTCGTCCGTCAGAAGTTCTTCGTGAACCAGCTGCGGAATTTCTCGACCACGTTGCCGACGTTGCTCGCGGCCGAGCCCATCGACCGGCTACCGCCGTTGGCGCGCGACCCGTGCAACAGCAGGCCCACGCCGGTGGAATGCAATTCGCTGGATACGACTTCCCCCAGGCCCGACACGTGCTGGGGCACGCCGACCCGCACCATCTTGTGGAAGATTTCTTCCGCCAGTTCGAGCGCGCCTTCCATGCGTGCGGCGCCACCGGTGAGCACGATGCCCGCGGCCACAAGGCTTTCGTAGCCGGAGCGGCGCAACTCGTCCTGCACCATTTCGAAGATTTCCTCGTAGCGTGCCTGCACCGACTGCGCGAGCGCCTGGCGGGCCAGGCGACGCGGCGGGCGATCGCCCACGCTCGGCACCTGGATCGTTTCTTCCGCATGAGCCAGCTGGGCAAGCGCACACGCGTATTTGATTTTGATCTCTTCCGCGTGAGCGGTTGGTGTGTGCACGCCATACGCGATGTCGTTCGTCACCTGGTCGCCGCCGACCGGCAGCGACTTGGTGTAGCGAATCGCGCCCTGCGTATAGATGGCGATGTCGGTGGTGCCCGCACCGATGTCGACCAGGCACACGCCCAGTTCGAGTTCGTCTTCCGTAAGCACGGCCTTGGCGCTCGCCACGGCGGCCGGCACCAGCTCGTCGACCGACAGGCCGCACCGCTGGATGCACTTGGAGATGTTCTGCACCGCGCTCGCGGCGCCCGTCACCAGGTGCACGCTGGCCTCCAGGCGCACGCCGCTCATACCGACCGGATGACGAATGCCGTCCTGGCCGTCGATGCGGTATTCCTGCGACTCCTTGTAGAGCACCTTGCGGTCGGCCGGGATCGCCACGGCGCTGGCCGCCTCAAGCACCTGCTCGAGGTCGCCGGCCGTCACCTCCCGGTCGCGGATCGCCGCGGTACCGTGCGAGTTGCGGGTTTCCAGGTGGCTGCCCGAGATCGAGGCATACACCGAGCGGATGTCGCAGCCGGCCATCAGCTCGGCTTCTTCCACCGCGCGCTGGATCGACTGCACGGTCGATTCGATGTCCACCACCACGCCGCGCTTGAGGCCGCGCGATTCGTGCGAGCCGATGCCGATCACTTCGATCAGGTTGCCCGGCGAATACTCGCCCACCAGCGCCACCACCTTGGAGGTGCCGATATCCAGGCCGACGATCAGCGATTTGTCACCCTTGCGATTCATGTCCTTTCCTGCGTTCGTCTGGCCGGGGTCGCGGGTGCGCCGGCCGGCGTGGCCGGCGTTCCCCAGCTCAGGGTGAAACCATTGGTGTATCGGAGGTCGGCGCGCTCGATCGGCGCAGCCTGGTTGGCCAGCTGCGGCAGCACGCGCACGAAGCGCTGCAGGCGCGAGCGGGCATCGTCACGGCCGACCACCACTTCGGTGCCATTGCTCAGCAGCAGCGACCAGCTGCCGCGCGCATCCATGGTCAGGCGGCGCACGTCCACACCGGCCGGTGCGAACAGCGCGCGCGCATCGTTGTACAGCTTCACCACTTCTTCGGTCTGGCTGTCCGGGCCATCCAGCTCGGGCAGCTGCAGGTCGGCCAGCTTCTTCGGCGTGGGGAACAGCTTGCCCTGCTCGGAGAGCAGGCGGCCTTCACCCCAGCGCGCGAACGGCTTGTGCTCGACCAGGGTCACTTCCAGCACGTCCGGCCACTGCTTGCGTACCTGGGCACTCTCCACCCAGGGCAGCTGTTCCCCACGCCGAAGAAGCTGTCCGACCTGGCGTTGCCCGAACTGGATGGCCCGGACAGCCAGACCGGAGAAGTGATGAAGCTGTACAGCGACGCACGTGCATTGTTCGCACCGGCCGGCGTCGATGTGCGCCGGG
>CAJYHU010000360.1 GCA_913774655.1 uncultured Luteibacter sp.
ACGAGGCTGATCATGCGAATTTCCACCACATGGGGTCAGCAGCAGGCGGTCAATTCGATGCTCAACCGCCAGTACGACCTGTCGCAGACCCAGCTCGCGCTGGGCAACGGCAAGGCGATCCAGACGCCGTCGGACGACCCCGCGGCGGCGGCGCGCGCGGTCGACGTCAGCTCGGCCAGCGCCCAGAACGACCAGTACACGCGCAACATCCAGTCGGCGTCGAACCGCCTTTCCACCGAGGAACAGGCGCTTTCGTCCGCAGGCGACATCCTCGACCGCATCCGCACCCTCACCCTGCAGGGCAACAACGGCACGCAGACCGATGAGTCGCGCAAGTCGATCGCCGCCGAACTGCGGCAGAACCTCAGCGCCCTGGCGGGCCTGGCGAACACGCGCGACGGGCAGGGCGAATACATCTTCGCCGGCAGCCGCACCTCGACCCAACCGTTCACCCTCAGCGACCTGTCGGTGACCTACGGCGGCGATCAGAACCAGCGCATGGTCGCGGCGGCGCCGGGTATGCAGGTGGCGACCGGCGACGATGGCGATTCGGTCTTCATGGCGATCAAGGGCGGCAACGGCACCTTCACCGTCGGCGCGGGCGCCGCCAACACCGGCACGGCGGTGGTGCAGACCACCTCGGTGACCGACGCCAGCCAGTGGGACGGGCGCAATTACGGCGTCACCTTCACCTCGCCGACCACCTACGAGGTGCACGACCTGACCGACCCGACTGCGCCGGTGGTCTCCACCGGCACGTACACCGGCGGTGCCGGCGCGATCCAGTTCAAGGGCGCCCAGCTGAACATCACGGGCACCCCCGCCACCGGCGACACCTTCAGCGTGTCGCCGTCGTCGAACCAGGACGTGTTCTCCAGCGTCGCCGGCATCATCAACGCCTTCGAGGCCGGCAACGGCGGCGGTCCGGCGATGAACAACCAGGTCAACGCGCAGCTGATGAACCTCGACCAGGCGCAGGGCAATTTACTCAAGACGCGCACGCAGATCGGCGCGCGGATGAACGTGCTCGACCAGCAGACCGACATCGGCTCCGACGCGAGCCTGCAATACAAGAGCACGCTGTCCAACCTCACCGAACTGGACTACGCCAGCGCCACGAGCAAGTTCGCGCAGGAGCAGTCCGCCCTCGACGTGGCCCAGCAGGCGTACGTGAAGATGCAGAACCTGTCGCTTTTCAATTACCTCAAGTAATCGATTCCGGCGAAGGGACGCGGATGGGGTCCATGCGCTTTTCGCTCTGATTATCACGGGCGGCCGACCGCCGTCTTTTACCGCTTTCGCGTTATTTGCCCATCACCGGCAAATCGTCGAAAAAGGCCCTAAACCCTGTGCGATCCATGCCGATACCCCTCGTGACGGCAGCTGGGCAGGGTGCTCCTACCGGGCCTGCGTCACATGAAGTCGCTACAGCGTCAGAAAATCCACTCAAGTTTCTTCCCGGCGTGCCGTAAACCTCTCTGAGGCGGAAGGCTTCCCTAACGGAACCCCGCCGGACTACGCCGCAACTTATTCCGGCATTCGGTTCCGCTTACACAGGATCATTCCCATGTCTCTGACCATCAACACCAACATGATGTCGCTGACCGCCCAGCGTAACCTGAGCGCGTCGCAGAACAAGCTGTCCTCGGCCATCGAGCGCCTGTCGTCGGGCAACCGCATCAACAGCGCGAAGGACGACGCCGCCGGCCTCGCCATCTCGACCCGCTTCACCACCCAGATCAACGGCCTGAACCAGGCGGTCCGCAACGCCAACGACGGTATCTCGCTGTCGCAGACCACCGAATCGGCCCTGGACGAAGTCACGAACAACCTGCAGCGCATCCGCGAGCTGGCCGTGCAGTCGACCAACGCCTCCAACTCGTCCAGCGACCGCGCCGCCCTCGACGCCGAAGTGCAGCAGCGTCTGTCGGAAGTGACCCGTATCGCCACGCAGACCAACTTCAACGGCATGAAAGTGCTCGACGGCTCGGCCAAGAACCTGAGCTTCCAGGTCGGCGCCAATGTCGGTGAAGTGATCTCCGTCGGCCTGAACCAGGGCATGAAGGCCAACCAGGTCGGCCAGCTGGCCCAGGCCTCGGTCGCCACGACGTTCCCGGCGGGCCTGAGCCTGGCCAACGGCGACCTGACCATCGGCGGCACCAGCGTCACCGGCAACTTCACCGACGCCAACTCGCTCGCCACCGCCATCAACGGCGTGTCGGCCGGCCTGGCCTCGGTGGTCAATGGCGAAATCAAGCTGACCAACGGCACCAACGCGGCGATCACGGTCGCCGGTAACAAGGCCACGAGCCTGGGCCTGAACGGCACGCTCGCCGCCAACACCGGTACGCAGACCTCCACGGGCGTCAACGCCGCCGTGACGGCCCCGGCCCAGCCGGTGACCATCGCCGCCGGCCAGCTCTCGATCCAGGTCGGCAGCGGCACCGCGTTCAACATCTCCGGCACGTTCAAGTCCACGCAGGACCTGGCCGACGCCATCAACAGCCAGTCGTCGCAGGGCATCTCGGCCTACGTCGGCCAGAACGGTTCGCTGAACATCGCCTCGGCCCAGGCCCTGACGATCACGGCCACCGCCGGCAGCCCGGCCGCCACCCTGGGCTTCACCTCGCAGAACGTCGCGGTGGGCACCGGTACGCTCGCCGACTCCAGCATCGCCACGGTCGACGGCGCCAACGCCACCATCAACCGCGTCGACGCGGCCCTGCAGTCGGTGTCGAGCCTGCGCTCCAACCTCGGCGCGGTGCAGAACCGCTTCGAGTCGACCATCTCCAACCTGCAGAACATCTCGCAGAACCTGACCTCGTCGCGCTCGGCCATCACCGACGCCGACTTCGCCCAGGAAACCGCGAACATGTCCTCGGCGCAGATCCTGCAGCAGGCCGGTGTGTCGGTACTCGCCACCGCCAACCAGTCGCAGCAGATCGTCACCAAGCTGCTGGGTTAATCGGCAGCGCTACCACCCCGGGGTCCGTCCCCGGGGTTGGCAGGGTAATTGCTTAGTTGTCCGCGGCGGCCTTCGACACGGGGGCCGCCGTCGGCAAATTGGCGCCCGGGCAGTGAGGCGTCTTCCACGGAGCACCTCATGGCAACCAGTCCCGTCAATCTCGGCTCCAGCTCGATCGATGTGCCGACCATCGTCAAGAACCTCGTCGCCAACAAGCGCGCGGCACCCGACCAGGCGATTGCGGACAAGCTCAGCCAGAACAGCACCCAGATTTCGTCGCTCGGCAACTTCACCTCCTCGGTGAGCGCGCTGCAGACGGCCATCGCCTCGCTCAGCGACGGCACCGCCTTCCAGACCCGCAAGGTCGCCATCGGCGACAACACGGTCTTTACGGCCATCACCGGCACCAACGCCCAGCCGGGTAACTACGACATCAAGGTCACCCAGCTGGCGGCCGCGCAGAAGACCACGTCGCCGGCCTTCACCAACAGCAGCACCGCGGTCGGTACCGGCACGCTGACCATCGCCATCGGCGACAAGTCGATGTCGCTGAATGTCGACAGCACGAACAATTCGTTGCAGACGATCCGCGACATGATCAACAAGTCGTCGGACAACCCGGGCGTGAGCGCCAGCATCGTCACCGGTACCGATGGCGCGCACCTGGTGCTGTCGTCGAACAGCGCCGGCGCGGCCAACGCGTTCAAGGTGACCAGCAGCGGTGGCGACGGCAACCTGGCGTCGTTGAACTTCGACCCGGCCAGCGGCACGCCGACCGTGGCGGCCCAGGACGCCAAGTTCACGATCGACGGCCTCGCCGCGAGCAGCTCGACCAACGTCGCCACCACGGCGATCGACGGCGTGACGATCACCCTTGCCAAGACCGGCGAGACCACCCTCAGCGTCACCAACGACATGAGCGCGGTGACATCCGGCGTGCAGGGCCTGGTCAATGCCTATAACAGCTTCATCGGCACGTACCAGCAGCTGACCAAGTACGACCCGACCAACCAGCAGGTGGGCGCGCTGATCGGCGACGCCACCGTGTCGTCGATCAAGAGCCAGATCTCGACCCTGCTCGGCAAGCAGTTCACCGGCAATGCGACCGGCCCGTCGTCGCTCAGCGACCTGGGCGTCGCTTTCCAGACGGACGGCACGCTCAAGCTCGATACCACCAAGCTGACCAACGCGTTGACGAACAACCCGCTGGAAACCCAGAACCTGCTCAGCGGCAGCAACGGTATCGCGCCGGCGCTGAACACCCTGATCACGGGCTGGACGTCGTCCACCGGCATCCTGACGCAGCGCCAGAACAACCTCAATCAGGCCACCAAGGACCTGAACGCCCAGCAGGACGCGCTCAACGATCAGATGAACGCCTACTCGGACCGGCTGACCAAGCAGTACACCGCGCTCGACGCGATGATGACCAAGCTCGCCGGCACCACCAGCTTCCTGTCGCAGCAGTTCGACATGCTGGCCAACAGCAAGTCCTGACGATTTCTCGAGGATATCTTTCATGTCTTACGGCTATTCCCGCGGCGCAGGCGCCTACCAGCAGGTCCATGCCCAGGGCGGCGTGGAAACGGCGGACCCGCATGGCCTCGTGACCCTGCTGATGGACGGCGCGCTGGAGCGCATCCGTTTCGCCCGCGGCTGCATGGTGACCGGTAACGTCGCCGGCAAGGGCGAGGCGATCTCCAAGGTCATCGAGATCGTGGGCGGGCTGCAGTCCGGCCTCAATCCCGAGATCGAAACGCCGCTGGTGGGCCAGTTGGCCGACCTGTACGACTACATGAGCCGGCGCCTGCTCCAGGCCAACCTGCATGACGATACCGAGGCGCTGGACGAAGTCTCCCGTCTGCTCAACCAGCTTCGCGCCAGCTGGGTCGCCATTCCCGTCGAGGCCCGCCAGGTGGCTGGAGCCGGCGCGTGAACGACGTGCTCTGGTGTGACGTGGCCCGGGTGCTGGAGCTCACCGAGTCGATGCACGCCGCCGCCAGCGAATCGCGCTGGGACGACATGGCCGATCTCCAGGCCGAGCGCGATCCCATCCTCCATGCCGGCACGATGCGCCAGGCACCGGAGACCATGGAAACGCTCAAGTCCATCATGCTTTTGGAAAACCTGATCACCGACCTCGTCTCCGCCGCCCGCGACGAGGCGGCCCAGGCGTGGGACGAGGCGCGCCGCGTGCGCCGCGCCGTGGCCGCGTATAGTTCGTTCTGAGCAGGCCATGGCGGGGAGGGGTGCGATGAGCGACGACGGCTGGAAGGCCTTTTCCGAGCGAGTGGCCTGGGATGCCCGGTTCCACGCCACCTGCGAAACCCGCGAGCGTCCCGATCCGTCGGAACTGGCCCTGGTGAACGACCGTAACGCGTCCGTGCTGGTGGCCGTTTCGGCCCTGATGGAGCGGCGCAGCGAAACCAGCGAAGACGACGGCGCCCTGAGCCAGGAGATCGTCCGGCTCGACGCCAAGCTCAATGTCCTCATGGAAATCGTCAACCGGCTGCTGTTGCCCCAGGCGGGCCTGCCGCCGCGCATCCCCGTGCGTTTCAACGCCCACGGCGCGGTACTGCCTTGGGACGGCTTGCCGCCCGTCGGGCAGGCCGTGGTGCTGCGGCTTCATTTCGACGCCTGCCGGGCCCTGCCGCTCGAATTGCCGGGCGTGCGACTGCCGGGGCCGTCCGACGGCCGGGGCTTCATCGGTTTCGAGGGGCTCACCGAAGCGACCCGCGATGGCATCGAGCGCCTGGTGTTCCGCCAGCACCGGCGCCAGGTGGCCGAGGCGCGCGCCCAGGCTCGTCCGGGCGACGGCGGTGACGGCCGCGGCGACGTACCTTAGTCGTGGCCTAGGGGGCGGCGCGTTGTCCCCCAACGGTTTCGGCACTAAGTGACCTTTTACGTCACGCGACGAAAAAACGTCTTGTGGCCCCCTGCGTCACATTCGTGACGTGTGTCGTCAAACGTGACGTCTTCACGTTTTCGCGACGCGATCTGGCGATTTCGCTCACATCCTTGCGAAGCCCCGCGCGACGTGCTTTTACGTCGTCGCGCGCCGGAATTCCGTCGTTGGCACGCTCTTTGATTGATACCTCCCGTGAAGTCGATCAGCACTTCGAACCGACCTGGTGAGGAACTCCTAATGAAGTCGTCCAACTTTCTCGTCGTCGAATCCGACCGTTCCCGCGCCGACGGCATCATGTCGGTGCTGGCCTTCCTCGGATACCGTCCCGTGCCGGCCACGAGCCTGCAGGAGGCCGATGCGATGGAAAGCTGGCGCGGCGTGTTCGTCGGCACGGTCCAGAGCGAAGCCGAACTGGACGCCTGCATCGGCGCGCTCGGCCGCAACGGTCGCGACCTGCCGATGCTGGTCGCCGCCGACTCGCCGCTGGCCTCGACCCTGCTCGCCGACGACTCGCGCAACCACAGCGTCGAGCTGATCGAACTGCCCCTGCGCTACGAGCGCCTGTCCGAAGCCCTGCGCGCGCTCCAGTCACGCATCCAGCCGCCGGCCGCCAGCCTGCGGATGGTCGGCCAGTCCGGGCCGATGCAGCGCGTGAACGGGCTGATCCGCCAGGTGGCGCCGTTCGATTCGAGCGTGCTGGTGCTGGGCGAATCCGGCAGCGGCAAGGAAATGGTCGCCCGCACCATCCATGAGTGCTCGCCACGTCGCGACAAGCCGTTCATCGCGATCAATTGCGGCGCGATCCCCGCCGAACTGCTCGAGAGCGAGCTGTTCGGTCACGAGAAGGGAGCCTTCACCGGTGCCATCAGCACCCGCAAGGGCCGTTTCGAACTGGCCGAGGGCGGCACGCTGTTCCTCGACGAGATCGGCGACATGAGCCTGCCGATGCAGGTGAAGCTGCTGCGCGTGCTGCAGGAGCGCGTGTTCGAGCGCGTGGGCGGCAACCGTCCGCAGCGCTGCGACGTGCGCATCATCGCGGCCACGCACCGCAACCTCGAAGAGGCCATCGAGCGCGGCGGCTTCCGTGAAGATCTCTACTACCGCCTTTCCGTGTTCCCGCTGGAGATGCCGCCGCTGCGCCAGCGCCTGGAAGACCTGCCGGCCCTGATCGGCGAATTCAACCAGCGCCTCGTGCAGCGTGGCTTGTCATCGGTGCGTTTCTCGCCCGGTGCCATGAACGCCCTGTGCCGGCACGGCTGGCCGGGCAACGTGCGTGAGCTGTCCAACCTAGTCGAGCGCATGGCGATCCTCATGCCGCACGGTGAGGTGCGCGCGGCCGACCTTCCGGAAAAATACCGTGGCGCCGCGCCGCTGGAAGAAGTCTCCGGGGCCGCGCTGATCGCCATGATGGAAGCCGAGCCTGAAGTCACCGAAAGCTTCACCGCGCTCGGCGGGGAGGGCGATCCCTCGGTGCTGCCGCAGGGCGGCCTCGACCTGAAGGATCACCTCGCCGGCATCGAGATCGGCCTGATCCGCCAGGCGCTGAACTCGGCCAACGGCGTGGTGGCCCACGCCGCGAAGCTGCTTCGCGTGCAGCGCACCACGCTGGTGGAAAAGCTCCGCAAGTACGGGCTTTCCGAGGCCGCGCAGGCCGGTTGAGCGCCGTCTTCGCGCGACGGGCGCGATTGGCACACCTCGTGCATCGCGTGTCATAAGTCCGATACCGCGCTGGAAAACCGTCATGAGCACGATCGACGTCAACAACCTTCTCTCCCAGATGCGCCGCATCAGCGCGCAGACCGAGATGCCCGCGATCCGCGGCGTCGGCGGCCTGGGCAACGAGACGGCGCCGGTCGCGAAAGGCAGCTTCGGCGACGTGCTGCGTCAATCGATCGACGGCGTGGCCAAGGCGCAGGACAAAGCGGAAAAGCTCTCCAACGCGTTCGAGCGTGGCGATCCCAGCGTGGATCTCGCGCAGGTGATGATCCAGGGGCAACGGGCCGACCTCGGCTTTCGCGCGATGACCGAAGTACGCAACAAGTTCGTCGATGCGTACAAAGAAATCATGAACATGTCGATCTGATCTACCCCACGAACCGATTGAGCCCGAACCATGGCCGATAACGGCGTAGCTAACACGGAAAGCGGCGGCAAGCGCATGGACTCGCTGAAGTCCCTCGCGCAGACGCCTGCGGCGCGGCAACTCTTCATGCTGGCCGGTATCGCCGCCGCGGTGGCGATCGGTATCGCGGCGGTGCTGTGGTCGCGCGCGCCGAACTACGGCCTGCTCTATGGCGGCCTCGAACAGAAAGACGCCGCAGCCGTCACCCAGGCCCTGCAGGCGGCCAACACGCCCTATACGCTGAGCACCGACGGCAGCTCCATCTTCGTGCCGGCCGCCGACGTGGCGGGCGTGCGCCTGAAGCTCGCCGGCCAGGGCCTGCCGCAGGGCGCCGCGGCGGCCACCGTGCCGGGTTCGGATTCGCCGTTCGGCATGAGCGACATGGCCGAGCGCGCGCGCTATCAGTCGATGCTCGAAAGCGACCTCTCCTCGACCATCGCCGGGTTGCAATCGGTGCGCGCCGCGCGCGTGCACCTGGCCATGCCCAAGCCGTCGGCGTTCATCCGCGACAACAAACCGGCCAGCGCGTCGGTGGTGGTCACGCTGTACCCGGGACGCCAGCTCGACCAGGGCCAGGTCGCCGCCATCGTGCACCTGGTGGCCGCGAGCGTGCCGGGTCTGGATACGCGCCAGGTTTCGGTCATCGACCAGGCTGGCAACCTGCTGACCGTCAGCGATCCCGATAGCGCGATGGCGATCGGCGATACGCGCATGCGCCTGTCCAATCGCATCGAGGCCACGTATACCCAGCGCGTCGAAGACCTGCTCACCCCACTGGTGGGTGCCGGCAAGGTGCGCGCGCAGGTGTTCGCCGACCTCGATTTCGCGCAGACGGAAAAGGCCAGCGAAACCTTCAATCACGACAACCCGGCGCTGCGCAGCGAGCAGACCAGCAGCGAGACGCGCAGCGACGGCGCCAGCCAGGGCGGCGTGCCCGGCGCGCTGAGCAACCAGCCGCCGAACACCGGCGCCAACGCCACGGCGGCCAACCCGGCCAACGGCGGCGCCAAGCCGGGCGCCCAGGGTGCCACGGCGCAGACGGCGCAGACGCCGACGCAGAATTCGCAGAGCGCGACGCGCAATTACGAACTCGATCGCACGGTCAGTCACGTGACCGACCCGGCCGGCAAGGTCGCCCGCCTCACGGTCGCCGTGGTCGTCGACAACAAGCAGGTGGTGGGCAAGGACGGC
>CAJYHU010000361.1 GCA_913774655.1 uncultured Luteibacter sp.
GCTCGATCTCACGATCGGGCGGGGCAGCATCCACGCCATCGTCGGCGCCAACGGCGCCGGCAAGTCCACGTTGTTTCGCATCCTGCTCGGTTTCCTCCCCGCCAGTTCGGGCGAGGCGTTCATCCTCGGCCGCGACTGCCGTGCCCTGACGCCGGCCGACCGCGCACGCATCGGCTTCGTCAACGAGGACCACACGTTACCGGGCTGGATGACGGTCGATGCGATCACCGCCATGCACCGCCGACTCTATCCGTCATGGAGCCAGTTGGCGTTCGACGAAACGATCGGCCACTACCATGTGCTGGGCACGCAGAAGATCGCGCAGCTTTCCCGCGGCGAGCGGGCGGGCGTCAACCTCGCGCTGACCCTCGCCCAGCAGCCGGAATTGCTGGTGTTCGACGAACCGACCCTGGGCCTGGACGTGGTCGCCAAGCGTGCATTCCTCGAGACGTTGCTCTACTCCAACGCCACGCGTGATTGCACGGTGGTCTACTGCTCCCACCAGATGGAAGAGATCGAGCGTGTCGCCGACAACCTGATCATCATGGAGCGCGGTGCGTTGCGGCACATGTCGCCCCCGGACGATTTCCGCGCTCGCGTCTGCGCGTGGGTCGCCGATATCCCGTTCCGCGGCCCCGATCCACGGCTCGTGCCCGGCCTGCTCGAAGCGCAACGCATCGACGGCCTGCACCACTATCTCGTGCTGGACCAGGGCGACGACTTCGCCGACTTCCTGCGTGCCTGCGGCGCGCGCACCGTGCACGCGATGCCGGTCAGCCTGGACCGTGCGGTCAACGGCTTTCTGGCCAAACACCACGCCATGCCCCACGCGGCCTGAGGAGGCAGCATGTTCGACATCGCCCGCGCCGAATGGGGTCGCTACCGCGGTTGGATCGCCGCCTATGCGATCGCCCACCTCCTGCTCCTGGTCTTCTTCGGTCGCATCGTCGATCTGGGTCAGCAACCGCTCACCGTCTACCGCGCTTTCGCCGCCGGCTACGGCCTGACCGGCCTGCTCCTGGGCATGCACCAGATGGGCACGTGGCGCAAACCCAACGCATGGCTCCAGCTGCTGCATCGCCCGCTCGCACCGTCCCGCATCGCCATGGCCCTGATCGTGACGGCCACGACGGGTCTCGTCGTCGCCGTGGCCCTGCCGGTCGCGTTGACGCTCGCGTGGCAGCTGTGGGGCAGCGCCCGCGTGGTGGACCCGCGCCACGGGCTGCTGCCGCTGAGCGCGCTGTCGATCGCAGCGTGCGGTTACCTCGCGGGCGCCTACGGCATGCTCGCCGACCGCCGCTATGCCGCCAGCGGACTCGTGCTGCTGCTATGGATCGGCGCCTCGCAGGCCACCGGCGTCGGTGCCCTCGGCATCCAGGCCCTCGCGTGCGCGTGCGGTGTCGGTCTGGTGCTGGCGGCGTTTCGTCCCGACCTGGGCTCGCCACCCAAGACGCTCGCCACGATGTTGCTCGTGACGGTACCTGTGTTGTTCGGCGCGTACGTCGGCATCCTGTTACTCGGATTTCTCAGCGAACTGGCCTGGATCATGCTCGGTTCGCATCCGGCGAACATGGCGCTGCCGCCCGCGGGTGGCTTCACCCAGGCCGAGCGCATGACGCCACGGGATCGCCTGCTGGCGGGCCTTGCGCCGGCCACGCTTGGCGACGTGCCGCTCTGGCGCGAGCAGGTCGCGCTCTCGGACGTGCACGCGATCGGCCGGCAGCTCGGGGAACTGCCCTGGCGTGGACAGATCAGCAACCCCGGCGGCAACGGGTTCGACGCCGACCCGACCCGTGTGCACTGGACCTTCCGCCACGCCACCCTGCGCTACGCGGGCCGTCACGTCACCGACGGCACATCGGCGGGGACCCTCGGCGTGGGGCTGGACAACATGCCGTTTCCGGCGGTCGCGAGCGTCGCGGGTGAGTTTCCCGGCGGGGCTGCCGGCGACCGGGCGATCGTCGCGGCCAACACGCTCTATCGATACATCGCGTCCGTGGGACGGGTGGTACCGCGCATCGCCTTGCCCGGCGGCGAGTTCGTGCTCGGTATCACGCCGGTCGGCGGAAGCCTCGTCGTGCTGGGCGACCGCGCGCTGTACGTCGTCGACGGGCGCCACCTGGCCGACGGCGAGGGCCTTGTCTCACCGCGTCAGCGGGTGCCGCTGCCGGGCATGCCGGGTGACCTGTCGCGCATCGACCTCGCGGAACTGGTCGACGGTTACCTCGTCTCGCTGACCTTCACGGCGCACGCCTCCGATCCCTTCGGCATCGCGCCTTTCCAGACCGTGCTCTGGGTCGACGACGCGGGCAAGGTCACGCCGGTCGCCACGCGCTCGCTCGGGGAGGACTACCCCGCGGCGTTCCGCTACCGCGGCTGGTGGCCCTCGCCGGCCATGTATGCGGTACGCAAGGCGGGCACGCAGCTTTTCGCCCACGCCGATCCCAGCCAGCACGCCGACGCGTCGCCGCTGCCGGATACGGTGCGAACGCTGGCCGCGTCGTCGATGCTTGCCAGCGTGTTCGCCGCCGCGTGGCTGGCCCGGCGCCGACGGCTGCGTCCCGCGTCGGCGCTGGCCTGGATCACGGCCTGCGGCGTGATCGGTCCGCCGGCCGTGGTCGGCCTGATGTTGATCGTGCCGATGCCGGAACACGTACCGGCGAGCGTCGCCGCGATCGCCTGACCCGTCACCAGGAGTCCGCTCATGATCCCGTTCCGGCTCTGGCTGGGAGCGCTCGTCGCGCTCGTCTTCGCGATGCCTGCCGCCGCCCGTGACGTTCACGAGGCGCTACGCGTGGAAGCGGCTCGCCCCGTCGCGCCGCGCATGCCTCGCGCGTCGTTTCTCCAGCAGGCGCCGGTGACCGACGTCACGCTGTCGCCCGATGGTGGCGCCGTGGCCTTCCTGCGCGGCGACACGCGATCGCGTGGCGTCTGGTTGCTCGACACGGCGACCGGCGGGGAGCGCATGCTGCTGGCGCGCACGAACGTGACGGGCCTGGCATGGACTCACGATGGACGCTGGCTGATCGTGGTGGCCGGCGAGCGGCTTTCCGTGCTGCCCGCGCTGGGCGCCACCGGCGCACGTGTGCTCACGTCGCTGGGCGGCGCGCCGCGCCGCGAGTTCCTGGCGGCCGATCCGTTCCAGGCGGCGGTGCTCGTGCGGGAGCGGACGCTGGACGCGCTGGGCCGTCCCTCCGGCTGGCGACTCTCGCGCATCACCGTCGATGGCCGGGTATCGACGCTCGACGAGGATCCGCAACGGATCACCGGCTATGCCTTCGCCGACGGGCGCCTGGCCTATCTGCAACACCTGCGCGACGGTCGAATGGCGACGACCCGCCTGGCCGCCGACGGTTCGCGCCACGACGTGCTCCTTTGCGGCACGCTACGCCGGTGCAGCCTTTGGCCGGTGGTTGCCGCCGACGGCAGCGTGGCACTCGTCGGTGACGTCGGCGGCGACCTGCGTCGCCTGCAACGACTTCGCGCGGACGGTTCGCTCGTCGAACGTGCCACCGATCCCGACGGCGAAGCCGACGTCGACGAGGTGGTGCCCGATCCCGGCGACGGACAACCCGGGATACTGACTTTTCGCGGTGCGGTCGTTCACAGCGTGGGGCTGGACGACACGACGCGCGACCGGCTCGGCGCGATCGCGCGCCAGCTGCCCGATCGCGCGCTCACGTTCGCACCGGGGCGATCGCACTGGCTGGTGACCGAGCGCGGCGGTGCATTGCAGGGCGCGCGCTACCATCTGTTCGACACCGCCACCGGGACACTGACAGGCATTCTCGACGACGCGCCCCTGGGCGCGCGCGACGGCCGTCCGGGCACGTGGCTGCCGGTCGACGCGCTGGCGCGGCAGATCCCGTTCGACTGGACCGCATCCGATGGCCGGCGCCTGCACGGTTTCGTTCGCGTGCCGCCGGGTCGCGTCGCGCGCGATCTGCCGATGGTGGTACTTGTGCACGGTGGACCCTGGAACCACGTCGCGCCCGACGATTTCGGCAGCGGCTACGCGGCCTTTCTCGCCCATCGCGGTTACGTGGTGTTCGAGCCGAACTTTCGTGGGTCCACCGGCTTCGGCCGCGACTATTTGCTGGCGGCCGGTGGTGACCTGGGTAACGGCCGCGTGCAACGGGATATCGAGGACGGCGTGCGCGCCCTGCTGGACGCGGGCGCGGGTGATGCGAATCGCGTCGCCATCGTCGGCGCATCGTTCGGCGGTTACGCGACGCTGCTCGCGCTCACCTGGCAGGGCGACCTGTTCAAGGCTGGCGTGGCGATCGTGCCGCCGGCGGACTTCGCGTGGGACCTGACCTGGATCGGGCGTACGCGCGAAGGTAACCGGCTGTCGCGCGAGCTACCGTACGAACAATGGATGGCGGCGATGTCGCTCGATCCCGGCGACGGCGTGGCGATGTCGCGACTGCACGCACAATCGCCGTTGTCGAACGCCGCACGCATGCATCGCCCCCTGCTGATGATTGCCGGAGGCGCAGACCAAAGAGTGGCGTTACGCGGTGTGCTCGCTTACGCGGCCCGGCTCCGCTTGCTGGATCGCCCCGTGACGTTGCTGGTGGATCGCGACGCGGGCCATACGGATGCCGGCGACCTCATGCGTGAGGTCTCCTTCTACCTCACGGCCGACATGCTCCACCGCCAGATCGGTGGCGATGCCGACGATCCGCCCGATGCGGCGATGATCGACGACATCCGCACGAACACCCTCGTGCCGCGTTAGTTGCCGCTCAGGTTGTTATTCTAAGCGTGCGCCGCACGACCTCGGCCAGCGACGCCTGCGAGTACGGCTTGGCCAGGCGTGGGAGGTCCAGCTGCATGCCGGCGGGTAGTTCGGCATAGCCGGTCGCCATCACCACCGGCACGGACGGCCAGCGCGAGCGGATCTGCGTGGCCAGCTGCGCGCCGGTCATCCGCGGCATCGCATGGTCGGTAATGACCAGGTCCACCGCGGTGCGTTCGAGCACGCGCAAGGCGTCGTCGCCCGATGGCGAGGAGAACACGGTGTAGCCGAGGTCTTCGAGCATCTCGACGGTCGTGGCGCGCACCAGGTCGTCGTCGTCCACGCTCAGCACCGTGTAGGCCCGATCGGCCGGCGGCGACGGCTTTTTCGTCGCCGTGGAGGTCGACGGGCTGAGGGCATCGGCGGGGCCTTCGGCGGCGGGCAGCCATATCTCGGCGGTGGTGCCTTCGCCGGGCACGCTGCGCAATCGCAGCGCGCC
Source organism: uncultured Luteibacter sp. (assembly GCA_913774655.1). GTDB lineage: Bacteria > Pseudomonadota > Gammaproteobacteria > Xanthomonadales > Rhodanobacteraceae > Luteibacter > Luteibacter sahnii. The sequence continues at coordinate 5,241 of CAJYHU010000361.1, forward strand.
ACCGGATTGTTCGGCCAGGCCGTGCACCATCGACAGGCCCAGCCCCGTGCCCTTGCCCACGCCCTTGGTGGTGAAGAAAGGCTCGGTCGCCCGCTTGAGGGTGGCGTCGTCCATGCCGTTGCCCGAATCCATGAGCGCGAGCCTGACATAGCGGCCGGGGGCCAGGGGTGCCGAGGCATCCGGCAACCATGCCTCGTCCGTGGCGATCACCAGACGACCCGCGCCATCCATCGCGTCGCGCGCGTTGACGGCGAGGTTGAGCAACGCGGTTTCCAGTTGGTTGGCGTCTACCACGACCGGCGGTAGCGGATGGCCGAAGCGCGTCTCCACCACGATCGTCGTGCCCAGCGACCGCTGCAGGAGGTCGGCCATGCCTTCGACGAGCTCACGCAGGTCGACGCGCTGCGTTTTCAGTTCCTGCCGCCGTGCAAAGGCCAGCATGCGCGCCGTCAGCGCACTGCCGCGTTCGGCACCGGCGCGCGCGTTGTCGAGCAGGCGCAACAGCAATGGTTCGGGCGGCAGGCGTTCGCGAAGCAATTCGAGGCTGCCCTGCACGGCCATGAGCAGGTTGTTGAAATCGTGGGCGATGCCGCCGGTGAGGCTACCGAGGGCCTCCATTTTCTGCACCTGCATCAGGGCCTGTTCGGCCTTGAGGCGAGCGGTCTTCTCCACGGCCTCGGGCACCATCGCGGTCACCTCGCCGCGTTCGTTCACGACGGGGCGCAACGAGAAATCAAAGGCGCGTACGCCGGTCGGCAGGTTCAACGTCATGCCGAGGTTTTCGCTGCCGCCCGCCGCCACGCGCCGGACCGCCGCTTCTACCGCCTCCGGCATGCCCGGCGTGTCCGCGAACCATGG
>CAJYHU010000362.1 GCA_913774655.1 uncultured Luteibacter sp.
TGATGCGCGTGGACGGCGAGATCGTCGCGCGCGGAGCGCGCTATCCGGACGACGTTGCGCGCGCGGCGGCGGTGATGCGCCTGCGCGGCGCACTCGCCGACCTGGCGGCCGCCCAGGACGCCTGACGTGCGCTACCTCGCCCTGTTGCTGCTGGGCCCCTGGCTCGTGGTGCTGGGCTGGGCCTATTGGGCCTATCCGAAGACGTTGCCCAGGACACTGGCGCGCCGGGGCTTCGACGTCCTGGCGTTGATCGGCGCCGTGGTGGCGTCGGTGCAGGCCGCGCTGCTGGGGTATGACGCGGTGGCGCTGCCTGCGGCGGACGCCTTCGGGCCGAAAAGCGGTGCGATCTGGCAGCAGGTGGTGCCGGCGCTTTACGGGTATGGTGCGTTTCTCGTGGCGCTGGCGCTGGCGCTGATCGTGCGCTGGGTTGTCTGGCGTCGCCGCTTCGGCCGGTAAGGCGATCGGGTCCCGCTCCTTCGGTCGGTGGGAGATCGGAACCCGCGCTTGCCTCCGTCGAATGGGAGGGGATCCTATCCGCGAATCCTCAGGATGGCTCAGGCGAACGCGGCCATGGCCATCCTCGGAGCCATGCCGGCCGCCTCACCGACCGCGCAGGCGCGCCGTCAGGCCTTTGAGGAAGTTACGCAGGAACTGGTCGCCGCAGGCGCGGTAGTTGCTGTGCCTGGGCTGGCGGAAGAGGGCGTTGATCTCGCCCTTGGATACGCGAAAGCCCGCCTCCTGCATGATCGCCAGGATGTCGTCTTCCTTCAGCTCGAAGGCGACGCGGAGTTTCTTCAGCACGACGTTGTTGTTGATTCGCGTCTCGACCGGCCGCGGCGGCTGGCTCTCGTCGCGGCCACGACGATGCACGATCAGACCGTCCAGGAAATGCGCCATCACCGCGTCGGACATGGGCGCGAAGCCGGGCTCGTCGTCTTTCGCGAGCCACGCGGCCACCTCGTCGCGGGTGGTCTTCAAGCCAGTGAGGCCGAGGATGTCGACGACGTGCACGTCGCCGAGGTCGAGCATGTAGCGAATGCTACGGAGGGTGTCGTTATTGAGCATGGCGGAAAGGATACACCGCGGCCTCTCCGTGACGTCGCACCGGTGCAGGTCCGTGCCTGCGGCCACGGTCTTGCGACCCGGCGATAGCACCGGCTGCCTCGCCTTGGGCACACCCCTTCCGCCGATGCGACGGTTCCCCCACGTGCGACGGGCACGTGGGGGAATCCTTTCTTATTGCGGCAGACCCAGGTCGTCGATCATCGCCTTGAGGAAGCGCGCGGCTTCCCCGCCGGTGGCGGCGCGATGGTCGAAGGTGAGCGACAGCGGCATGCGGCGATGCACTTCGATGCCACCCATCACGGCGACCACGTCGTGGCTGAGCTTGCCCGCGCCGATGATCGCGACGGTCGGCGGCACGACCACCGGGGTGGCGTAACGGCCGGCGAACATGCCGAAGTTGCTCAGGCTGATGGTGTAGCCGGAGAGCTCCGAGGCCGGGATGCTGCGATCTTCCACCGAGGTGCGCAGGCGCTTGATCGCTGCACGGATGCCCGCGCCGTCGAGCACGTCGGCGTTGCGCAGGGCCGGCACGAACAGGCCGTCGTCGGTGTCGACCGCGATACCGATGTCCACGTGCGGATGCAGCGTGCGGGTGAGGTTCTTGCCGTCGAACCACGCGTTGAGCGCCGGCACCGCCTTGCAGGCGGCAACGATCGCGCGGATCAGGCGCGCGGTGATGTCCTGCTTGCCGATCCAGGCGTGCAGGTCGGCGTCGTCCACGATGGTCGTGGGTACCACGTTGGCGTGGGCTTCGGCCATCACGCGGGCCATGTTGCGGCGGACGCCCTTGAGCTGCTCCGGCTGACCCATCGTCTCCGCGCCCGGAGGGGCGGTGCGCACGGGCTTGCCGGCGAGCGAAACGGCGGTGCGCTGCGGCGCCGGGCCCGGCTCGGGCAGGGTCGGGGCCAGGTGCTGCGCGGCGGCCGGACGCGCCGCCGGGGCGGCACCCGCGGTGGCGCTGCCGTTGGCGGCGGCGTTCTTGACGTCCTGCATGGTGATGACGCCACCGGCACCGGTCGGCTGCACGCGGGAGAGGTCGACCTTGAGCTTCTTGGCGGCGGCGCGCACGGCCGGCACGGCCTTGACGCCGCCGGCGCTGGAGACCTGCTCGGTATGCACGGTATTGCCGCTGACCATCGCGCCCACGACGGTACCTTCGTCTTCGCGGTCGGCCTTGGGCGGGTCGATCTCGCCGCCGTCGTCGGACGCGACGACCTTGCTGGCGTCGTCGGCGGCGGGGCTGCCCACGCCCTTCTTCGGGCCGTGGTGATGACCGGTGGACTCGGCTTCGGCGCGCTGGCGCGCGTTCGGGTCGATCTCGAAATCGGCCAGCGCGGCGCCGGTCTCGATGATGTCGCCGGCGGCGCCGTGCAGTTTCTTCACGGTGCCGGAGTAGGGCGAGGGCACGTCGACGACGGCCTTCGCGGTTTCCATCGACACCAGCGGGGCGTCGAGCTTGATGGTGTCGCCTTCCTTGACGTGCCATTCCACGACGGTCGCGTCGGGAAGGCCCTCACCGAGGTCGGGCAGGTAGAAGGTTTTGATGTCGGCCATGGTGTGTCCTCAGGACGCCGCGAGCGTGCGCTCGGCGGCTTCGACGATGCGTTCGACGCTGGGCAGGTATTTCATTTCCAGGCGGAACAGGGGGATATGGGTATCGAAACCGGTGACGCGCTCGACCGGTGCCAGCAGGCTGTAGAGGCATTCCTCGGACAGGCGGGCGGCGATCTCGGCGCCGAAGCCGGCGGTCTTCGGGGCTTCGTGGACGATGACGCAGCGGCCGGTCTTGGTGACCGATTCGGCGATGGTGTCGAAGTCCAGCGGCGTGAGCGTGGCGACGTCGATCACCTCGGCGCTGATGCCCTTCTCGGCCAGCGCGTCGGCGGCTTCGAGGCACTCCTTGACCTGCGCACCCCAGGTGACCAGGGTGACGTCGGTGCCGTCGCGCAGCACGAAGCACACGTCGAGCGGCAGCGCCTCGCCGTCGTCGGGCACCTCTTCCTTGTATTGGCGATAGATGCGCTTGGGCTCGAAGAAGATGACCGGATCCGGATCGCGGATGGCGGCCAGCAACAGGCCGTAGGCGCGGGCGGGCGAGGAGGGCAGCACCACGCGAAGGCCCGGGATGTTGGTGAACAGGTGTTCGTTCGCTTCGGAGTGGTGCTCCGGCGCACGGATGCCGCCGCCCCACGGGGCGCGCCACACGGCCGGCACGGTGATGCGGCCGCGGGTGCGGTTGCGCATGCGCGCGGCGTGGCAGGCGATGTGCTCCATCATCGGGTAGATGAAGCCTTCGAACTGGGCCTCGGCGACCGGGCGCATGCCCTGCGCGGCCAGGCCCACGGTGAGACCGGCGATGGTGCCTTCGTCCAGCGGCGTGTCGATGACGCGCATCTCGCCGAACTGTTCCTGCAGGCCCTGGGTGGCGCGGAAGACGCCGCCGTTGACGCCGACGTCCTCGCCCAGCACCACGACGCGGTCGTCGTTGCGCATTTCGTAGGCGAGCGCCTGGGTCACCGCTTCGATAAGAGTGATCTGTGCCATGGGAAGGAATCCTTACTTGCGATCGAGCGAGGCGACGAGTTCGCGCTGCTTTTCAAGGTCGGCCGGCAGTTCGGCATACAGGTAATCGAACATCGCCGTGGCCGGCTGCACTTTCGATTCCAGGTAGGCGTTCACTTCGTTGTCCATCCAATCGTCGCACTCGGCCTTCCAGGCCTCTTCCTTGGCATCGTCCCACTTGCCCTGCGCTTCGAGCCACTTGCGCAGGCGCGGCACGGGATCGCGCGCCCAGGCGTCTTTCACTTCCTGCTCGCCGCGGTAGCGGCGAGCGTCGTCGGCGGTGGTGTGGTCGCCGAGGCGGTAGGTGACCGCCTCGATCACCGAGCCGCCCTGGCCGGAGCGGGCGCGCTCGAGCGCGTCTTCCATGGCCTTGCGCACGGCGATGATGTCGTTGCCGTCGACCTGGATGCAGAACAGGCCGGCCGCGATGCCCTTCTGGGCCAGCGTGCCCGAGCCGCTCTGGATGCGACGCGGCACCGAGATCGCCCACTGGTTGTTCACGATGACGGCGACCAGCGGCAGGTTCTGTGCGCCGGCGACGTTGATCGCGCCGTAGAAGTCGCCCTTGGACGAACCGCCGTCGCCGATCGTGCACACGGCCACGCGCGGCTCGTTGCGGATCTTGAACGCCAGCGCCGAACCGGCCGCGTGCAGGCACTGGGTGCCGATCGGCACGCACCAGGCGAAGTCGTGGGCGGGCGCCTCGGCGAAATCGTTGCCGCGCTCGTCGCCGCCCCAGTAGGTGTAGACCTCGCGCGGCTTCACGCCGCGATACAGCTGGGCGCCGTACTCGCGGTAGGACACCGCCAGCGAATCCTCGCGGCGCATCGCGCTGCCGATACCCACGTGCGCGGCTTCGTGGCCGAGGCAGGAGGCATAGGTGCCGAGCTTGCCGGTGCGCTGCAGGGCGATCGACTTGGTGTCGAACACGCGGGTGGACACCATGAGCTTGTAGAGCTCGACCATGTGGTCGAGATCCTTGGCGAAGGCGGGCATTTCCTTGCCGGTTTCCTTGCCGTCCTGGTCAAGGTATTGCAGGTATTCGATTTCGAACTTGGCGGCGATGGACACGACTCGCTCCCAGGGGATGATTAGAAACGACACGCAAAGGGGGAAGCGGCCAGGCCCATCCAGCGGGGCGCGACACGGCTTTTGGGGTCTTGCGAGCCGGACTAGATAACAGGGGTATTATCACCCGACAAGGTACGGCGCAGCATGAAAGCGCCCGTCCCAGCGGCGAAACCGCGCCACGTCGCGGCTTAGCCGATTGTCAACCCCTTACCGTGAAATCCCCCATGACCCCTCCCCAGCGCGATCTCGAATCGGGTATCCACACCGACCTGGATGGGCGAATCACCTATGGCGGCTACCTGCGGCTCGACCGGCTGTTGTCGGCGCAGTCGCCCCTGAGCCAGCCGCCGCACCACGACGAGATGCTGTTCATCATCCAGCACCAGACCTCCGAGCTGTGGCTGAAGCTGATGATCCACGAGCTTGACGCCGCGCTCGCCTTCCTGCGTCGCGACGACCTGCAGAACGCGCAGAAGGTGCTGGC
>CAJYHU010000363.1 GCA_913774655.1 uncultured Luteibacter sp.
TGTACCGCTTCGAGGGCGAGCAGGGCATCGTCATTCCCTACGCGAAGTGGCAGACGTATCGGGGCGGGTCGAAGTTCGACACCAATGCACCGGCCATGCGTGTCGACGAACTCGAGGCTGGCGTCGAATGGCAGCCGTCGAACGCCGTGGAGCTGGCCGTGGCGTTCGCCAACATGCGCCGAACGGACGTCGGCGCGGCCCCGTATCGTCGCATCGACGGCCGGTTGCTGCGCGTGCAGTTGCAGGTGAACTACTGAGTAGGTGCCGCGCCGTGCATCCACGGCGCGGCGGTCCGTCACTTTTTGTGCTTCGCGTCGGCGGCGAGCGAAGCGTCACGGGCGGCCTTGAACTCGCTGCCCGGCTTCCACGCCGGCCAGGTGTCGCTGTCGGCCAACGTTTCGCCGAGCTTGTAGAACGCCACGACGTTCTGCATCACGCCGGTGAAATCCCACCGCAGGTCATAGACATCGGTGACTTGGTGATAGCGGTTTTTCACGTAGTCCTGTGCGGCCGCCTCGCCGGCGGCCTTGCCGCCGTCGACCATGTCCACGCCGCCGCCCGCTGCGAGCGCCGGTACGCCGGCCTTGGCGAAGTTGAAGTGATCGGAGCGGAAATAGTGGCCCTTCTCGGGTGAGTCGTCGCCGCTCACCACGCGCCCGTCCTCCTTGAGCACGGTGGCGAGCGTGTCCTCCAGGTCGTTCTGGCCGGTGCCGGTGATGCTCATGTCGCGGGTGGGTGCCGTGATCGGCAGGGCATCCATGTTGATGTCGGCGACCGTCCTGGCGAGCGGGAAGGGCGGATGGGCCACGTAATACTGCGAGCCGAGCAGGCCGGCTTCCTCCATCGTCACCGCGGCAAACACCACCGAACGTTTAGGCTTTTCCTGGGCGAACTTGCCGGCGATCTCCAGCAAGGCGGCGACGCCGGTGCCGTTATCGATAGCGCCGTTGTAGATGGCGTGGCCCTTGAGCGAGGGATCGTGGCCCAGATGGTCCCAGTGGGCGGTGTAGACCACCGCCTCGTCGGGTTGCTCGCTGCCCTTGACCATCGCGATGACGTTGTTGCTGAGCGAGTGGCTGATCGTGCTGTGCAACGTGATGCTGGCCTTGGCGTCGAGCGGCACGGCCTTGAATCCCCGTACGCCTGCCTGTTTCTCCAGGTCGTCGAACGATTTGCCCGCTTTCGCAAACAACCGTTCCGCCGCTTCATGCGTCAGCCAGCCGGCCACCGGTACCCGTGGCGAGGGATCTTCGCTCTGGGGAAGCGCGAGCCGGGGCATGGTCCAACTGCTCTCGACCACGTTCCAGCCGTAACCGGCCGGCTGGGTCTGGTGCACGATGAAGACGGCCGCGGCGCCCTGGCGCGCGGCTTCCTCGAACTTGTAGGTCCAGCGGCCGTAGTAGGTCATCTCGCGGCCCTTGAACAGGCTGGCGTCGTTGCCGTTCCAGCCTGGGTCGTTGACCAGCACGACCAGGGTCTTGCCTTTCACGTCCAAGCCATCGAAATCGTTCCATTGGGCCTCGGGCGCGTCGACGCCGTAGCCGGCGAAAACCATGTCCGAGTCTTTCAGCGTTACCTCGGACTCCGCCCGTAACGTGCCGACGACCATGTCCTTGCCAAACGCGAAGGCCTCCTGGCCGCCGCCTTCGGCGACATCGAGCTTCAAGTCACCCTGACCGGTGAGTTCGGTGGAAACGGCAGGCACGCTCTGTACCCACTCGCCCTTGTTCCCGGGCTCCAGCCCCATCTGCTTGAACTGTTCGATGAGGTAATTCGTAGTAAGGCGCTCTCCGAGCGTGCCCGGCTTGCGACCGTCGTATTCGTCCGACGAGAGCACCCTAAGATGGGCGGCGAAGTCGGCGGCGGTGATCTCTGGCGTGAAGGTATGCGGCTCGTTGGCCACGGCCGGAAGCGGCGGGGGTGGCGAGGTGATGGCCCGGGCGGGCGCGGGCGAGGTGGCCGTCTGGGCCTTGCCGTCGTCGTGGGATTGGCAGGCGGCCAGGGTGAGGGCGGCGAGGCTGGCGAGCGCGAGACGTCGCATCGGCGGGCGTTCCCTTGGTGTGGATCGACCTGGAAGTGTAGCTGGAAGCGCCTGGGCAGCCATCCGCTGAACTTGGGGGCGGCCCCGTGTTTCGTCACGTGCATTATCTCGATCTAATGCGCGTTATGAATCGCCGTATCGATGTCGGGTCATGGATTATCCGTCGAAAATGGATAGCCAAGCAGCGTCTTTGCCAAACAGGCACCCGTGGTCATTCACGCTATATGCGAATTCGGCATATTCAAAAAACGCTGGCTTTTCCTCGCTGGGACCGTTAGTTATACGCACTGGCGCGACGCATCAGAATCTTGCGGATCGGGCGCTTACAGGAACAGTCAGTTGACGCCGGCAGGACGGCTCGGGGACGTTGCGGGGGTTATGTATGGAAAGTTGGGGCGTTCGGTTCTGGACAGGCGATCATCAGGGTACGGCCCGACGTGACGACCAGGAAGCACACACGGTCACGCACGGCGGCGCATCCGGCACGGGGGGGCGTCCATGAACCTGCCCACCGACAACTCGGGACTTGAGGACTACGACCTCGTCACGCTGGGCGCTACGTTGGGCGTCTGCGAGATCGACCTGCTCACCCTGAGTCCGGCGCGCCCGCGGGCCGCGATCGCGACGAAGACGCACGATGGTGTCACCTACCTGAGCGCGCACATCGACTTCGACGTGCGCGGTTCGCTCACCGTGCCGGACGACGCCTGCATGCTCATTTACCTGCACGAAGCCGGCGAGCGCAGCTGGTGCCAGGGCGTGAGCGTGGAGTCGGACATGGCGGTCACCCTGCTCAGGGGGACGCCGACCGACTTCATGTTCGAGCGTGGCACCCGGTTGACCCTGGTCATCGCGCCCTACGCGCGGTTCCGCACGCGCTTCATGGCGTCCGATCATGCCGACGTCGACATGGCCGCCCAGCGCCTCCGACTGTTTTCGGTCCACTCCGAACACCTCAAGCGTGCTTATCGGCAGATTCGCGACCGCGTCAAGGAAACCGACGACGTTGCGTTCGGTCCGGTCGAAGACCTGCTCGACGAACACATCCGCGTCGCGCTGGCGTCGTCGTCGGAAGAGCGTCCTGTGGCTTCGCGTGGTCGCCGCGCGCATTACCAGGTGATGCGACGGGCCGAGCGCTTCATGCGCGCCAACCTTCGCCGCGACATCTATTCGCAGGAACTCTGCCAGGCGGCGGGTGCCAGCGAACGCGGCCTGCGGTATGCCTTCGACGACCTGCTTGGCATCCCGCCCAACCGCTATCTGGCCATGCTTCGACTGTGCACCGCGCATCGCAGCCTCATCACCGCCGAGGCGGGGCGCCGCTCGGTCAAGTCGGTCGCGCTGAGTTGCGGCATGTGGGATCTGTCCCGTTTCGCCGAGAAATACCGCAGCGTCTTCGGTGAGCAACCGCGCGAAACCCTCACCCGTAGCGTCGCGGCGGAAGACCTCACCGCCGCGGGTGATTACGAAGGCTGGTAACGGAGCCGGCGCGCGTCGCGCGCCGCGATCTCGCGGAAAGGGTGCGTCCGCCGGGCGCGTCCTAGGCGCGGGTCAACCTCAGGTTGCCTTTACGCGGTCATGGCGGTATTGGTAGGCCTTCGCCCACCCGCAGCCATCATGCCCAAACGTCTCG
>CAJYHU010000364.1 GCA_913774655.1 uncultured Luteibacter sp.
GCGCCCACGCGCCCCGCGGAAGGCATCGACACCGTCATCGTCAACGGCGCCGTGACCTGGGAAAACGGCGCCCACAGCGGTGTCCGCAACGGGCAGGTCATCACGCGCAGAACCGTCGCCGCGTGAACCGTCGCTGAAGGGGGCGCCGCGTTCTCTGAAAGGACGCGGACCGGCGCCTCGGCCGGCCGCTGTCGGCGTCAGGCCGCGGCGAGCCGCTCCCTCGCCAGCCGCGTGCCTTCGGCCAGTGCCTGCAGCTTGCGCCAGGCGACATCGCGGCCCATCGGCGCCAGGCCGCAGTTGGTGCAAGGGAACAACCGCTCCTTCGGCACGAACTCCAGCGCCCGGCCGATGGTGTCCGCGACTTCCTCGGGCGTCTCGACCACATCGCTCGCCACGTCGATCACGCCGACCATCACGTCCTTGCCGGCCAGCAGCTTCATCAGGTCGGGCGGCACGTGGGAGTGGATGCATTCCAGGCTGACCTGGTCGATGCTGCTCTTCGCAAGCGCCGGGAAGACGGCCTCGTACTGGCGCCATTCGTCGCCCAGCGTCTGCTTCCAGTCGGTGTTGGCCTTGATGCCGTAGCCGTAGCAGATGTGCACCGCGGTCGTGCAGCTCAGGCCCTGGGATGCGCGTTCGAGCGCCTTCACGCCCCAGTCTGCGGCGTCCTTCATATAGACGTTGAAGGCGGGTTCGTCGAACTGGATGATGTCGACGCCGTCGGCCTGCAGCGCGAGCGCTTCCTGGTTGAGCAGTTCCGCGAAGGCGAACGCCATCTTCACCCTGTCGCCGTAGAAGCGGTCGGCCACGGTGTCGACGATGGTCATGGGGCCAGGCAAGGTGAACTTGAGCTTCTTCTTCGTGTGCGCGCGGGCCAGCTGGGCCTCGAAGGCGTGCACCCGGCCCTTCAGGCGCAGGCTTGAGACCACCTGCGGCACCATGGCGTCGTAGCGGTTGTCGCGGATGCCCATCTTCACCTTGTGCTCGAAGTCGATGCCCTCGACCTGCTCGAGAAAGCCGTGCACGAAATGCTGGCGCGACTGCTCGCCGTCGCCCACGATGTCCAGGCCCGCGTCTTCCTGCGCCTTGATCCACAGCAGCGTGGCGTCGGCCTTGGCCTGACGCAGTGCGTCACCTTCCGCCCGCCACTGCGGCCAGAGCTTGTGGGTTTCGGCGAGCCAGGCGGGTTTCGGCAGGCTGCCGGCGATGGAGGTTTCGAACATCTGGGAATTCCTTTCAAGGGACGATCGGTAGGGCGCGCAAGTGTCGGCCCGTGTTGCCCGGACAGCCAAGGGTTCGCGGGCCAGGCCGGGGGGGGTCAGCGTGCGACGGTGGCAGCCCACCGCTCGAGCACGTTCCTGTACGGCCTGATGAAGTGCTCTTCCGCAAATTTTCCCTGCTTCACGGCCAGTTGGCTGCGTTCTTCCCTGTCATAGACGATCTGCGTCAACGAGTAGTCCTGGTTCTTCAAGCTCGGCTGGAAGAGTTCTCCCGCCGCGGAATTCGCGTTGTAGATCTCGGGGCGGTAGATCTTCTGGAAAGTCTCCATGGTGCTGAGGGTGCCGATGAGTTCGAGGTTCGAGTAGTCACCCAGCAGGTCACCGTCAAAGTAGAAGGCCAGCGGCGCAACGCCATTGGGCGGCATGAAGAAGCGCACCTGCATGCCCATCTTGGCGAAGTATCGGTCGGTCGGCGACAGGCCGTTCTGCCGGTACTCGACGCCCAGCACGGGGTGACGGTTGCCGGTCCGGTGGTAGGTCTTGCTGGTCGACGCGCTGATGCAGATCACGGGTGCCTTGCCGAAGTGCGCCCTGTACGTGCTCGAGCTGGCGAATTGCCTGAACAGCTCGCCATGCAGGTCGCCAAAATCGTCCGGCACGCCGAATTCCGACCGATCCACGTTGTAGCTCGGAAGCAGGACGCTGAAGTCGTAGTCGCGCACATAGGAGGAGAAATTGTTTCCCGCGATGCCGTCGATGCGCTTGTTCTCCCGCCGGTCGTGAATGCAGGTCTTCAGTATTTCGATCAACGGGAACGCCTGGGCGTTTTGCGTGGCGTCGATGCCCATCTCGACGGAGATGATCTCGAGCTCGACGGCGTAGCGGTCCCCCGTCGGGTTGTCCCAATGCGCCAGCTCGTTGAAGCGGTTGTCGATCATCCGCAAGGTGTTGCGCAGGTTCTGCTGCCGGCTTTCTCCCCGGGCCAGGTTGGCGAAGTTGGTGGTGATGCGCGTGCCATCCGACGGCTGATAGTTCTCGTCGAAGCGGATGCGCTTGAGGTTGAAGGTGAGTTCCTGGTTCATCGCCATCCAGTGAGCCAATGGGTTGAGGGAAAGGTCGGGTTGGCTTTTCACGCCGCGATCGCTTCTTCGGCCAGGCGAGGCTTGGCGTGGCGCGTCAGCTCCAGCAACGGGAGTGCGCGTTCGACCGCCAGTGCCGCGCGCTGGGTCAGCGCCTCGTCGTGCAGGCGGTGGTCGGTGAAATCCTTGTCGGTGGCGTACACGCCCAGCGGCAACGTGCGGGCCTGGAAGAAGCTGAACAACGGACGCAATTGGTGGTCGATGACCAGCGCATGGCGCTCACTGCCGCCTGTCGCCGCCAGCAGGATCGGCTTGTCCGTCAAGGCATCCTGATGGATGAAATCGAAGAAGTGCTTGAACAGCCCCGTGTACGAGCCCCTGTAGACCGGCGTGGCCACCACCAGGATGTCGGCCTGCTCCACCGCGGCAAGTTCCTTCTCCACCGTGTCGTGCAGCCGGGAACGCCAGACTGTGCCCGCGAGCTGCGGTGCAAGCCGACCCAGTTCGACCAGATGCTGATCGCACGGAACGGCGTCGGCGATCAGGTCCATCAGATGCTCCGCGAGGGAGGCAGCCTTGGATGGGCGTTGCAGCCCACCGGACACCGCGACGAGGCGCAGCGGGCGCCGTGTTCCTGCCTGGCGAATCCTGTCGCACGCAGGCGCTTCATGTGCTTCGCTTCGACGTCGTGGAGCAAGGGGGTGGCGGGTGGTCATCGGCTGTATCGCTCTGCAAACAAGACCGCGGATGCTAAGGACGGCGAGCCATGAAGTAAAATGGTCTTATCTCACGCATCCATGAATATTTCTCACACCTCATGCTCGAGCGCACGCACCTCGCCATCGTTCGCGAAGTAGAACGCCAGGGTTCGCTGACCGCCGCGGCCGGCGTGCTGCACGTCACGCAGTCGGCGCTGAGTCACAGCATGCGAAAGCTGGAACAGCAACTGGGCACCGACATCTGGCTGCGCGAAGGCCGCAGCCTGCGGCTCACGCAGGCCGGTCAATACCTGCTGGCGGTGGCCAACCGCGTGATCCCGCAACTCGACCTGGCGCAGGAGCGGCTGCTGCAGTTCGCCCAGGGCGAACGCGGCGCGCTGCGCATCGGCATGGAGTGCCACCCTTGCTACCAATGGCTGCTGAAGGTCGTCGCACCCTACCTCGCGGCCTGGCCCGACGTGGACGTCGACGTGAAGCAGAAATTCCAGTTCGGCGGCATCGGCGCGCTGTACGGCTACGAGATCGACCTGCTCGTCACGCCCGACCCGCTCTTCAAGCCCAACCTCGCCTTCGAACCGGTGTTCGACTACGAACAGGTGCTCGTGGTGGCGCGCGGTCATGCGCTGGCCAAGGCCGCCCACGTCAAGCCCAGGGACCTGGCCGGCGAGGTCCTGGTGACCTACCCCGTCGAGACCGACCGGCTCGACATCTACAACCAGTTCCTCATGCCCGCCGGCATCACGCCCCGGCGGCACAAGACCATCGAGACCACCGACATCATGGTGCAGATGGTGGCCAGCGGCCGCGCCGTGGCGGCCCTGCCGCGCTGGCTGGTCGAGGAGTACGCAGGCCGGATGGACGTGGTGCCGGTGCGGCTCGGCGCCCGCGGCATCCACAAGCACATCTACCTGGGCGCCCGCGAGTCCGAGACGCACATCGATTACCTCAGGGCTTTCGTCGAGCTGGCGCGACGCGGGCCGGCGCTGCCCCCACGAGGCGGCTCCGACGCCTCGGGACAAAGGACGAAGAAACCGTAGCGAGCGCGCCGAGAACCGGAGCCGCACTCTGTACGGTCAGGACCGCAGGTTCGAGATCGGGCCGCGCAGCAGCTCGATGGGTCTTCTGTCAGCTGTAGCGCTTCTCCAGCGCATCCCACTCCGGCTTGCCCACCAGCCGCTGCCGCTCGGCGAAGGGCGTGACCAGGCCGCTGGATTCCTGCACCTCCTGCTCGTCGCGCAGCACCGTCAGCGCCTTCTGCATGCCGGCCACCGCGCCCTGCAGGGCGGCGTTGGCGTACAGCACGATCCCGTAGCCCAGCTCGCCCAGTTGCCTCGCATTGAAGATTGGCGTGCGCCCGCCGATGACCATGTTCATGAGCTGCGGCTTGGCCAGGCGCTGCGGCAACGCGCGCACCTCCTCTTCCTTCGTCACCGCCTCGACGAAGAGGATGTCGGCGCCGGCCTCGGCGAATTTCTGGGCGCGCTCGACGGCCGCCTCGAAGCCCTGCGTGGCGCAGGCATCGGTGCGGGCCAGGATGAGCAGGTCCGGGTCCTGGCGTGCGTCGACGGCGGCCTTGATCTTGCTCACCGCCTCGTCGGTCGGGATGACGTCCTTGCCCGAGAAATGACCGCAGCGCTTGGGCGCGACCTGGTCCTCAAACTGGATGCAGTCGGCGCCGGCACGCTCCAGCGTGCGCACCGTGTGGCGCACGTTCAGCGCGTTGCCGAAGCCCGTATCGGCATCGACGATCAGCGGCACACCCACCGCGTCGCGGATACGGGCCGTGTGGTCGGCGATCTCGGCCAGGCCCATGAAGCCCTGGTCGGGCATGCCGAACCACATGTTGGTCACGCCGGCGCCGGTGACGTAGATGGCGGGGTAGCCCAGGTCTTCGATGACGCGGGCCGACAGGGCGTTGAAGGCGCCCGGCACGATGACGCCGCGGCGCGCTTCGACGAGGGCCTTGAGTTGCTGGCGGGTGGACATGGTTCGCTTTGGGGAAAAAAGGGTTCTCAGAAACTGTCGCCGGGCACGCGCACGAAACCTTCCATCAGCACGCGCGCGCTGCGGCTCATGAGGGCCTTGGTCACCGCCCACTGGCCGCCGACCTGTGCAGCCTCGGCGCCCACGCGCAGCGTGCCGGAAGGATGGCCGAAGCGCACCGAGGTGCGCTCGCCGCCGCCCGCCGCGAGGTTGACGAGCGTACCCGGGACCGCGGCGGCCACGCCGATCGCGACCGCGGCGGTGCCCATCATCGCGTGGTGCAG
>CAJYHU010000365.1 GCA_913774655.1 uncultured Luteibacter sp.
GCTCGATCGTGCCGTTGGTCGTGAGGTCGTCGATCAGCACGCCGATGTAGGCCTCGTCGCGTCGCGGGTACCAGGGCGCGTCGCCACGCACGGCGAGCGCCGCGTTCATCCCGGCGATGAGGCCCTGGGCGCCGGCTTCCTCGTAGCCCGTGGTGCCGTTGATCTGGCCCGCGAAATACAGGCCGGGCACGTTTTTCGTTTCCAGCCACGGATGGAGTCCGCGTGGATCGAAGTAGTCGTATTCGATGGCATAGCCGGGACGCGTGATGTGCGCGTTCTCGAAACCGGGGATCGAGCGGACGAGCGCGTACTGCACGTCGAAGGGCAGGGAGGTGGAGATGCCGTTGGGATAGATCTCGACGGTGTCGAGGCCTTCCGGCTCGACGAAGATCTGGTGCGAGGTCTTGTCGGCGAAGCGGACGACCTTGTCCTCGATCGACGGGCAGTAACGGGGACCGACGCCTTCGATCTGCCCGCTGTAGAGCGGCGAGCGGTCGAGCGAACCACGGATGAGCGCGTGCGTGGCCTCGGTCGTGTGGGTGATCCAGCAGCTGACCTGGCGGGGGTGGTCGGCGGCCGAGCCCATGAACGAGAAGTGCGGCATCGGATCGTCGCCGGGTTGCTCGTCGAGACGGGAGAAGTCGATGCTGCGGCTGTCGATGCGCGGCGGCGTGCCGGTCTTCAGGCGATCGGCTGCCACCGGCAGCTCGCGCAGGCGTGAGGCGAGGGTCGTGGCGGGCGGATCGCCGGCCCGGCCGCCGGCGTAGTGCGCGGCGCCAATATGGATCTTGCCCGCCAGGAAGGTGCCGGCAGTGAGCACGACGGCAGGGGCGTGGAAATCCAGTCCCATCTGCGTCCGGACGCCCGCGACGCGGCCACCGGCAAGGAGCAGGTCGTCCACGGCCTGCTGGAACAGCCACAGGTTGGGCTGCGTTTCGACCATGGCCCGGATCGCTGCCTTGTAAAGCGCACGATCGGCCTGGCAGCGCGTGGCGCGCACGGCCGGGCCCTTGGACGCGTTGAGCGTGCGCCACTGGATGCCGGCGCGGTCGGCGGCCCGGCCCATGGCACCGCCCAGGGCGTCGATCTCCCTCACCAGGTGGCCTTTGCCGATGCCCCCGATCGCCGGGTTGCAGCTCATCTGGCCGATGGTTTCGATGTTGTGGCTCAGCAGCAGCGTGCGTGCGCCCGCTCGGGCAGCCGCCAGCGCGGCTTCGGTGCCGGCATGGCCGCCACCGACCACGATCACGTCGTAGGATTCTTGATGCAGCATGGCAGGGATATCGGGCGTCGGAGCCGGTGGCATAGTTTACGCGGGTGCCGGTCGACCTGCCGCCTGTCGGCGTGAAGAGGCCCATGGCACGAGTCATGCTTTGCTATGCATGCACTTCCACCGGGCGGACGCTGCGCGATCATCCGCGCGCCGAGGCTGGACGACAGGGGTTCGGCCGTGTGCCGGGGGAAGGAAGCGGAATACGGGCAGGGACGCCCTATTCGTTCGACGAATGAGATCTGGCGCCCGGCGGTCTCAGGAACAGGGGGAATCCAGGATGACCGTGCTGCCGGGCGCCAGAAACCGTTTGACTGGCACGAAAAGCCGCGCCCTTGGGTGCGGCTCTTTTCGTTGGTGCCAACACTACACCGTCCCAATGAACCGTGTGTGAGTTTTTTGTCAGTCAGGTGCTCGATTTCGGCACTGCGTGACGTAGAACGTCACTTTTCTTGAGCAAGTGCACGTTTTGCCTGTGACCGGGCGCACGCTTACCCCAAGGCGACGCGTCCGAGGATATCGGTCAGGTCGCGGGATAGGTCCCGTCGTGACGACAACGCCGCGATCACCGCATGGGCCGCTTCCCGGCGCACCGGTTCCAGTCGCTTCCAGCCGTTGAACGCGGTGGCGACGCGCGCGGCGACCTGGGGGTTGAGCGCATCGATCGCCAGCAGCCGGTCCGCGAGCCAGCGATAGGCGGCACCGTCCGTGCGGTGGAATCCCGTCGGATTGGCCCGGGCGAAGGTGCCGATCAGGGCCTGGACACGGTTTGGATTTTTCAGCGTAAAGGCCGGATCCGCTTCCAGTGATCGGATGCGGTCGAAGGCGCTGTCCCCGGGCAACTGCGCCTGCACGGCGAACCACTTGTCGAGCGCCAGGGCATTGCCGTCGTACCTGCGCCGGAAGTGCGCGATGGCCTCGGCCGCCGCGTCCGCATCGGCGAGCGCCAACGTGGACAGCGCCGCGAGCCGGTCGGTCATGGCGGGCGCCCGCTCGTATTGAGCACGGGCCAGGGCGCGGCCGTCGTCGGGGGCGGCCAGCGCGATGAGGTCGAGTACCCGCCGCTTGAGCTGCCGACGTGCCTGGCTGGCGGCATCGAGGTCGCCACGGGCCATCGCGCTCAGCGCGTCGTAACGCTGGCGCAATGCCGGCACCCCGATGCGGGCGGCGAGTGCGCCGAGCATGCGCAGCCGCGCGTCGCGGATGCGCTGCGGGTCGCGTTCGGGCTGGCGTTCCACCAGTTCGATTTCGCCGGGGGGCGTGAGCAGTTCGGCGAGGAGGGCGTCGTCGACGGCCGGGTCATGGAATAGCGCGGCCAGGACGGTCGTCCACGCGTCGAGGGCCGCTCCCTGTTGGCGGCCGTCGCGTGCGTCGTCGAACGCCAGTCCGGCGAGTTGCTGGCCGGCCTCCCAGCGGTTGAACCCATCTGCGTCGTGGCGAAGCAGGAGAGCCAGTTCGTCCGGCGCGTAGTCGTATTCGAGGATGACCGGGGCGGAAAACCCGCGCAGCAGCGACGGAACCGGCGCCTGGGCGATATCTTCGAACGTAAACACCTGTTCGGCGGTATGCAGCACCACGGTGCGCTCGACGCCGTCGGGCGCGGCCTCGCCCTCCAGACGCAGCGGCGTCGCCTGGCCGGACGGATCGAACAACGACAACCGCACGGGCACCGGCAGCGGCCGCCGTGCGCCTTGGCCGTCCACGGCGGGCGTGCGCTGGCGCAGCGTGAGGCGATAGCGGCGCTGCGCGGCATCGTAGCGGCCGTCGGCGCTGATGCGCGGGGTACCTGACTGTTCGTACCAGGCCAGGTACGGCATGAGGTCGATACCGTTCGCTTCGCCGAGCGCGCGCAGGAAATCCTCGATGGTCACCGCCTGGCCGTCGTGCCGCGCGAAATAAAGATCCATGCCTTGGCGGAAGCCCTCGGGACCGAGCCGTCCGGCGAGCATGCGAACCAGTTCGGACCCCTTCTCGTAGACCGTGGCGGTATAGAAATTGTTGATTTCGCTGTACTGCGACGGGCGCACGGGATGCGACAGCGGACCGGCATCCTCGGGAAACTGGGCGCGCCGGAGCAGTGCGACGTCTTCGATGCGCTTGAGCGGGGCGGAGTTCATGTCGGCCGAGAAGCTCTGCTCGCGGAACACGGTGAGCCCTTCTTTCAGGCTCAGCTGGAACCAGTCGCGGCAGGTCACGCGGTTGCCG
Source organism: uncultured Luteibacter sp. (assembly GCA_913774655.1). GTDB lineage: Bacteria > Pseudomonadota > Gammaproteobacteria > Xanthomonadales > Rhodanobacteraceae > Luteibacter > Luteibacter sahnii. The sequence goes on from CAJYHU010000365.1 coordinate 3,476, forward strand.
CTCCAGTTGTGGAAATACTCGTGCGCGACCACCGCTTCGACATGCCGGTATTCGTCGTCGGTGCTGGAGTCCGGATCGGCCAGGAGATATTTGGCGTTGAAGATGTTGAGGCCCTTGTTCTCCATCGCGCCCATGTTGAAGTCGTGCGTGGCGACCACGTGGAATACGTCCAGATCGTAGTTACGGCCGTAGGCGTCTTCGTCCCAGCGCATCGAGCGGACGAGGGCATCCATGGCGTAATCGCAGCGATCGATCGCGTCGGGTTCGGCCCAGATGTGCAGGGCGACGCGTCGGCCGTCGGCGGTGACGTGATCGCGGCTGATGCGCTCAAGGCGACCGGCCACGAGGGCGAAGAGATAACTCGGTTTCGGATGCGGGTCGACGAAGCGCGCCCAGTGGCGCCCTTCCGGGAGATCGCCGGACCCGTCGGGGTTGCCGCCGGCCAGCAGCACGGGGAAACGTGCCTTGTCGGCACGCAGGGTTACCGTGTAGCGGGACAGCACGTCGGGGCGATCGGGAAAGAAGGTGATGTGGCGAAAGCCCTCGGCCTCGCACTGCGTCAACAGAAATCCCGTCTCACGACTGCCGGAGAGGTAAAGCCCCTCGAACGCGGTGTTCTCCGCGGGCCTGAGCGCCACCCGTGTCTCCACCACGCAGGTGTCGCCCGTCGCCGTGAACTCGAGCATCCCGTCGCCGAGGATATACTCGCCCTCCGAAAGCACCCGGCCGTCGACTTTCAGTTCGATCAGCTCGAGGCCCTCGCCGTTCAGGCGTATCGGCTCGTCGACCTTGCGCCGCAAGGCCAGGCGCGCATCGACCTCGGCGCGATCGATGGCGAGGTCGAAGGTGAGTTCCACCTGCTCGACGGTCCAGGCGGGTGGCCGGTAGTCCGCGAGGAGGATGGGGGCGGTGGGGGTTTCCGAACGATCGCTCATGGCGGGGAGAGCTTCAGGTGTCTGACAGGCAGGCTAACATGCGGTCGGATCCGTCAAAAGGAAGCACCCGATGTCCCGATTCACGATCACCCGTGCCAGCCTGGGCGCCCAGGAACTGCTGGTCTTGACCGATACGGCGGCCCGCCGGGAGGTGCGTATCGCGCGGCGTGGCGCCACCGTGCTGTCCATCCGCCTCGACGGGCACGACATCGCCGATGGTTTTCGCGACGAGGCCGAACTGGTGCCGCACAAGGGCTCGCGCTTCGCGATCATGACGCCGTTCGCCAATCGCGTGGACGACTCGCGCTACACCTTCCAGGGGCGCGACTACGACCTGCAGCCCGGCGCGACGGGCACGGATCGCGCGAGCCGGCATGGCTTCCTGCGCGGCGAAACCTTCGACGTGACGCACGAGGAGGCCGGCCAGTCGCACGCGCGCGTCACCTTCGCTACCCAGGCGATCCGCCCTGGCGCGCATCCCGGCTACCCGTTCGCGCTCGATGTCGGTGTCACTTTCACGCTCGACGAGCAGGGCCTCGCCCTGGAGGCTGTCACCCGCAACGTGGGTGAGCACGATGCGCCGACCTTCTTCGGCTGGCATCCCTACTTCCGCCTGTCCGACACGCCCATCGAGGGGTGGGAGCTTCACGTGCCGGCGGCACAGGTGGTCGCGACCGATGCGGGCTTCATTCCGCTGCCGGGCGACGCCGCGTGGCAGTCGATCGATGCCGCCGACCCCGCGCTCGACTTCCGCGAGCCACGCACGATCGGCGCCACCGAACTCAACCACACCTACGCGCGCCTGAAGGCGGATGCCGACGGGCGCATCCGCACGCGGCTGCGCGATCCCGGCACCGGTCGCGCCATCGCGCTGTGGCAGCGTCACGGCGTCATGCTCGCCTTCACCGCCGACACCGCCGAGCGCGACGCCCGCAAATCGGTGGCGCTCGAGCCCATGGAATGCATCCCCAACGCGTTCAACCGCGGCGATTGCGGTGAGGCCATCACCCTTGCGCCCGGGGCGGAGCGCCGCTTCGACTGCGGCGTGGAATTCACCGCGTGAGCGTGGCGCCGCGCTTCGATGACATCCGCGACGCGGCGGCGCGCATCGCGCCCTACGCCGTCGTGACGCCGACCGTGCACAGCGACGTCATCGACGCGCGCGTGAGCGGCACCGTGGTCTTCAAGTGCGAAAACCTGCAACGCGGCGGCGCATTCAAGTTTCGCGGCGCGGTCAATGCGGTGTGGTCGCTGTCCGACGACGACGCGCACCGCGGCGTGGTCACCCATTCCTCCGGCAACCACGGCAACGCCCTGGCGATGGCCGCGCGAACGCGCGGCATCCCGGCCCATGTGGTGGTGCCCGAGGGAGCGGTGAAGGCGAAGGTCGACGCCATCCTCGCGGCAGGTGCCACCGTGCACCGCTGCGCGCCCACCCCCGCCGCGCGCGAAGCCATGGCGGCGCAAGTGCAGGCCGCGACCGGCGCCACGCTCGTGCATCCCTATGCGGATGCACGGGTGATGGCGGGGCAGGGCACGTTGGTGCCGGAACTGCTCCGGTGCCATCCCGGCCTGGATACGCTGTTGTTTCCGGTGGGAGGCGGGGGGCTCGCCGCGGGCTGCACCCTCGCCGCGCATGGCATCGACCCGGGCTTGCGACTGTTCGGCGTGGAGCCCGAAGGCGCCGACGACACCGTCCGGTCGCTGGAAGCCGGGGCGCGCGTCGAGCCGTTCGCTCCCGATACCCTCTGCGACGGCCTGCGTACGCTGGTCGGCGCGCCGAACTTCCAGGTGCTTCGTGACCATGTCGTCCACGTCGTGCGCGTGAGCGATGCCGAGACGATCGCCGCGATGCGTCTGCTGTGGTCCGAACTGCGCCTCGTGGTCGAGCCTTCCAGCGCGACCGTGCTCGCCGCGCTGCTGCGTTACCCCGACCGCTTCGCCGGCCGCCGCGTGGGGGTCGTTCTTACGGGAGGCAACGTCGATCTCGACGCCCTACCGTGGTGACCGCGGCAGGCGCAGGCCGCTGACCGCGGCGAGGCCCGCCGCGATGAAGCCCATGCCGATCCATTCGTTCGGCGTGGGCCGCTCGCCGAGAAATGCCCAGGCCATCAGTACGCCGAGCACCGGCACGGCGAGCGACGAGAGCGCGGCCACGGCGGTCGGCAACCGACCGACCACCCGAAGCCACAACGTCCAGGCCACGCAGGTGGCGAAGACGACGGCGTAGGCCAGGCCGCCGATCAGCGCCGGCGTCCACGCGACCGGCCGTTGCGGCACGCACAGGGCCACCACGCCCAGGGCCGCGGCGCCGAAGGTCATCTGCCACGTCGTGAAGTTGAGCGGCTCGCAGCGATGGCGTTGGAACATGCGTTTGCTCACCACCGTGCCGAGGGCCCAGCATATGCCGCCGAGCAGCGCGAAGACCGTGCTGCGTCCGCTGCCCAGGCCCTCCCAGGGGGCGATTACGGCGATCAGCCCCACCGCGGCCAGGGCGAGGCCGAGACCCTGGCGACGGGACGGGGTTTCCTTGAGGATCGGCCACGCGAGCAGTACCGCCCAAAAGGGCATCGCATACGCCAGCAAGACCACGTGGCCGGCACCGCCGGTGGTCAGCGCCCACTGGCCCAGCCCCTGGAACGCGGCCGTCTGGCTGACGCCGACCAGCATCGTGCCCGCGAGCGGCGGCGGCGCGAGCGAGCGCCGCGTCACGAGCAGCACCCCGAGCATCAGCACGCCGCCGATGCCGTAACGCAGCGCGGAGAAGTCGAACGGGCCGGCGTAGGCCAGCACCTGTTTCATGACGATCCAGCTGCTGGCCCAGATGATGACGGTGAGGGCCAGTGCGACGACAGCGCCCTGCGATGACCGGGATTCATTCATTCGCACGCCACTCGCCATGAAAGGCGGACATCTTGACCGAAAGCGGCCCGATATTCTCACCGGCCCCATGGACAGGAAAGAGGTGGCGGCATGCGTTGCGATGGAACGGGCAGCACCGACGCCGAGCGGATCTACCACGACACCGAATGGGGCGTGCCGTTGCGTGACGAGGGCGCACTTTTCGAGCTGCTGGTGCTGAGGGGGGCGCAAGCCGGTCTCGCGTGGCGCACCGTACTGGCCAAGCGCGCGGCGTACCGGCGCGCCTTCCTCGACTACGATATCGACGCGGTCGCCGCGCTCGACGATGCGGCCATGGCACGCATCGCGCTGGATCGCGGCCTGATCCGCCATCGGCTCAAGCTGGCATCCGTGCGGATCAACGCGCGGGCCGTCCAGGCCATGCGACGCACGGACGGCGCCTTTGGCGATTTCCTGTGGTCTTTCGTGGATGGGCGCACGATCGTCAACCGGTTCCGACGCGACGATCCGCTACCATCGCGAAGCAGCCGTTCGGATCGCATGAGCGACGCGCTGCGCCGGCGGGGGTTCCGTTTCGCCGGCACGGCGATCTGCTACGCGCTCATGCAATCGGCGGGTCTCGTCGACGACCACCAGGTCGGCTGCTTCCGTCGTGAACGGGAATGACGCCACCGTTCACCGGCCTCGTCCCATCCGTCAGGCCGCCCATTCCTGCAGCATCGGGCGCGTGGCACCCTCGCCCATGAGCTCGCCGGCGTCGTCGACGAGCGCCGGGTGATCCGCGCTCGCGCGCTCCACGACGGCGGCGGCCAGCGCGCGCATCATGTCCACGTTGTGATGCAGGCGTGTGGCCAGGGAGGCGTCATCGAGTTGGTCATGCAGGGTGCGGTTCATGTCCGCGAACCAGCGCAGGTTGCGCTGGTCGAGCATCGTGCGCCGATTGCGGCGATCCGAATGGGCGTGCCAGCGTTGGAAGAACGCCTGCATCTGGATGTTGAGCGAGGTGGCGTCTTTGAGCACGTCGCCCATGCGGGCGATGAAGCCACTGTCGCCGAGCCGGTTCTGGAACACCAGCTGGCACAGCACGCCCCAGTAGTAGGCGTAATCCCAGATTACCTTGATCGGCAGCACTTCCGGATCGCCGAAGAGGTTGTACTGGCCCCGGTACATGCTCAGCGTGCCTTCGTAGAACGACATGAACATGCGCTCGTATTGCCTGGCATGCGACGCGAGGTTCGCGCCCTGACGATCCTGTCCCACCAGCAGCGTGATGTACGTGTTGGCGATGGCGATGAAATCGCTGCCCGGCGAATAGAACGGGTCGAGGAACGCCCCGGCTTCGCCGGTGAGGGCCCAGCGGTGGGCCGAGAACATGCGCGAGCAGCTGTAGGAGTAATCGCGGAAGAAGGCGAAATCGAGCCGCTTGTCCTTGCACTTCTCCAGTTCGCGCGCCACCACCGGCTGGTGCTTTTTCATCCAGTCGAGCGCGAGGTCGAACGTCTTCATGGTTTCCAGCGGGTGCATCGCCGCATCGGCCACGATGCCCACCGAGTGCGCGCCTGACGACAGCGGGATCAGCCACACCCAATAGCCAGGGCCGCAGAGGTGGTTGGTGGAGCGCCAGCGTTCGGGCGGGTGGCAGCGGTCCTGCCATTCGGCATCGTCGCACCAGCCGTCGATCTCCAGGCGCTCGCCGATGCGGAACCACACGGCGTTCGCGTGATGGCCATTGTCGCGCGTGAGATCGAGCTTGCGCCGGATGAGCCCCGTGCGGCCAGCGGCGTCGATCAGCCAGCGTCCCTGCAGTTCATGGGTCACGCCGTCGTCGCTGTAACGCACCACGTGGGGAGCGTCGCCCTCGCCGATGTCGAAGCCCTTGACGGTCACGCCTTCGCGGAAGTCGATGCCGCGCCGGCGGGCCTCGTCGCCCATGAAGTTTTCCAGGATGCCGCGGTCGATCTGGTAGCTGGGCGTGGGTAGCACCGCGCTGACGCCCAGTTCGGTCACGTCGGCGAGGTCGTCGCATCCGTCGGAGAAGAAGAAGCGGAAGCCGAACTTGCGGATCTGCTCATGTTCGAGGTGGTCGAGCAGGCCGAGCGTGTGCGCGAAGTAATGGGCGGCGATTTCGACGGTGGACTCGCCGACCTTGTGCGCGGCTTCCGGCAACGGGCGTTTCTGTCGCTCCAGCACGACGATGCCGATGTCGGGGTAGGCCCCTTTCAACTGCATCGCCAGCGACAGCCCGGCGAGGCCGCCGCCCATGATGATGACCTCGTGAGTCGTCCTTTCCATGCGTGGGCTCCTTGGCGCGGCGGCTCAGTGGGCGATGATGGTGGGCATGGCGCGCGAGCGCCGGTAGCTGGGCAGGATACTGCCGTAGTGGAGCAGTTGGCGGATCGTATAGGTCGTGATGCGTGTCACGTCGCGCACCGGCTTGAAGTGGCTCAGCCGGAATTCGCCGTGGTAGCGCGAGGCGATGGGCACCGAGACCACGCCGATACCCCGCTCGCGACAGGCGGTGATCAGCAGCGCTGCTTCGAAGACGAAGTTCTCGGCCGGCAGGTCGACCAGGTCGAGCACGGCCCGCGGGTAGAGCCGCTGTCCGCTCTGCGTGTCCGCGATGGGGCAGGCGCAGGCCCACGAGATGCCCCAGTCCGCTACCGCGTTGGCGCGGCGCCGCCCCTTGGGCTGCTGCTCCTTGTCGAGCAGGCGCGCCCCGATCACGATGCAGCCCGGATGCAGGCGACCGGCCTCGAGGAGGGCGGGGATGTCGGAGGCCAGGTGCTGGCCGTCGCCGTCCATGGTGATCACCGCGTCGAAGTCCATCCGCAGGGCCTCGCGGAAACCGGTGCGCAAGGCTTCGCCCTTGCCCATGCGCTGGGTGTGCCGCAGGAGCGTCACCGGCAGCGACGCGACGATCTCGGGCGTGCGGTCGTCCGAGCCGTC
>CAJYHU010000366.1 GCA_913774655.1 uncultured Luteibacter sp.
TACACTCTTTCCCTACACGACGCTCTTCCGATCTCCCGCCGAAACCACCGCGACGCCGGGGCGGCACGGGCCTGGGGGATGCCGGCAGCGGCGGGGGCGTAGCGTCGAGGCGATCCGGCATGGAGCGTATTCCTTGAAGGTTGGGCCGAGCGTAGCGCGTCGGCCCATGAGCATCACGTGTGTAAAGGCAGGGGCGCGGCCGAGTCGTCCGGCCAACGTCCGCTGGCGCTGGATCGCCAGAAGCGGGCGAAGAGGAGGATGGCCGCCATGCTCAGACCGGCGATCAACCCCATCCACATGCCCCGTGCGCCGAGATCATGCCCGAACGCCAGCCACCAGCCCACCGGCATGCCCACGCCCCAATAGGCGAACAGGGTGATGACCATCGGCACCCGGGTGTCTTTCATGCCGCGCAGCGCGCCGTTGGAGGCGACCTGGATGCCGTCGGAGAACTGGAAGAAGCCCGCCAGCACGAGCAGCCGGGAGGCCATGTCGATCACCGCCGGATCGTTGGTGTAGAGCGCGGCGATCGGCCGGGCGAACAGCAGCATGGCGCCCGAGGACAGGAACTGCGTCACCAGCACCAGCGAAATGCCCGACAGCCCCGCGTAGCGCACGGCCAGCGCGTCGCGGCGCCCCACGGCGTTGCCCACGCGCACGGTGATCGCCATCGACAGGCCAAGCGGGATCATGAACGCCACCGAGGCCACGTTGAGGGCCACGTGGTGGCTGGCCGTCACGGTCTCGCCCAGGCGACCGATCAACAAGGCGACCGCGACGAAGAGACCCGCCTCCATCAGCAAGGTCACCGCCATGGGCACGCCGACGTGCAACAGCTGGAGGATCTGCTTCGGATCGGGCCGGGCCATGCGCTGGCGCAGGCCGAGGTCGCGGTAGTTGCGGTGGCGCAGCACGTAGATGCCGAAACCCAGCATTTCGAGCCAGAGCACGATGGCCGTGGCGATGCCGCTGCCGCGCGCGCCCATCGGTGCAAACCCCAGCTTGCCGTACATCAGCACGTAGCCCAGCGGCGCCAGCACTACCAGCCCGCCAAAACTGAAGTACATCGAGGGCCGGGGCATGGACAGCCCCTCCGACAACCCGCGCAGCGCGAAATAGGTGGTGAGCGCCGGCGCCGCGAAGGCGATGGCGTGCAGGAACGCGGTGACGTCGTGGCGCATGGATTCCACCACGCCGAACACCGCCATCAGCGGCGACGCGTGCCACACGCCGATGCCGAGCAGGAGGCCCAGGCCCCAGGCGATGTAGAGCGCCTGGTGGAAGGTGGCACCCGCCTCGCCACGGCGTCCGGCGCCGTCGAGCTGGGCGACCGTGGGCGGTACGGCCATCATCGTGCCGATGCCGGTGACAATGGCCAGCACCCATATGTTCGCGCCGGTCACCACCGCCGCCTGGGTATGCGCGCCCTGGTGGCCGGCGAGCACGGCGTCGACGACGTTGGTGCCGATGGCGGAAAGCTGCGCCGCGATCATGGGCAGCGCCAGGCGGAAGGTGGCGCCGATCTCGCGACGCGCGCGGGCGCGGTCGATGGACATGGCAGAAAACGCACGGAAAAGGCCGTCCATTGTAGCCGGTACGCGGGAAAAACGCCCCGCGACGCTCCCCGCGGTACGCCGGCCGTGCCATCATCCGCGCGGGGAAAACACAGGGGTATCAGGCGATGAAGGAGCTGGAACCGGCGCCGGCGCGCTACTGCGCCAATTGCGGCGCGGCGTTGCAGGGCGAGTTCTGCCACGAATGCGGTCAGTCGGTGCACAGCGTGCTGCGCCCGATGTCGCACATGCTCGAAGACGCGGGCGACATCTTCTTTCACATGGACGAGCGCATCGTGCACACGGTGCCGCCGCTGTTCACCCGTCCGGGCTTTCTTACCCTGGAGTATTTCGCCGGACGCCGGGTGCGTTACATCGCCCCGTTCCGGCTCATGTTCGTCTTCTGCCTGCTAGCGTTTTTCTTCGTGCACGGGGTGGTCAACGACACCGCCGCGGGCTTCCACGGCATCGGCAACGAGACCGGGCCGTTCGCCAAAGCCACCACGACTGCCGAGGTCGAACGCCTGTATGCGACCCAGGCCGCGAGCCTGCGCAAGGCCGCGCAGGAACCGAACCTTCCCGAGGCCGCCAGGGCCGGCTTCCGTACCGGCGAGAAGGCCATCCGCGCCCAGGCCGACGCACGTCTGGCCGAACTGAAGGATCCCTCGGCCAGCCCCGGTACGCCCCTGGTCAAGGCCGACACGGAAGAAGACCAGGCCATGCTCGACGGCGACTGGCACGTCTCGATCGGCTGGTTGCCCGCGTCGATGAACGCACGGCTGGATCAGTCGCTCGCCCGGCTCAAGACCAACGTCAACCAGGTGGCCGCGGGCGGCGAGACGGGGACCGAGGCGCTGCACCGGATCATCGAAGGCGTCTTCGGGGTGCTGCCGCAGACGATGTTCGTGATGGTGCCGGTGTTCGCGCTGGTGCTGAAGCTGTTCTACCTGCTGCGCCGCCGGCTTTACATGGAACACATCATCGTCGCGCTGCACAGCCACGCGTTTCTGTTCCTGTCGTTGATGGTGCTGGTGCTGCTGGGCCTGGCCCGGGGGGCCCTGGCACCGCATGTGCCGATCGCCGGGAAAGGCATCGCGCTGGTGCAGTGGGCCGTGTTCCTGTGGATGCCGGCCTACCTGTTGCTGATGCAGAAACGGGTGTATCGACAGGGATGGAGCGTGACTATCCTGAAGTACATATTGATAGGACTGGTCTATTTCTGGCTTCTTGGATTTGCTCTCACGGTGGCCATGTTCATCGGGCTCGCCCATTGACCGTGCCGAGGGTTGTGCACAGGCAGGCGGAGCCCCTTCGCGTTTGTCAAGGTTTTGCGGAGTTGTTGTGAGCCCGTTTAGCAACGCATTTCCAAGTACATGAAAACATGGAATATTTCAGCTTGGTTAAAATGTACGCAAGCTAACCCGCAGGGCCCAACGGTGCGGTCTGGAACCCTCCCATCCGACCCTCATCCACAGACTTATCCACAGCTCCTGTGGATAAGCCGGAAAAGCGTCCGAGGGCGGGCACTTACCTTTCATTCCTCTTTCTGGAGGTGTCTTGTGAGCCCAAGCCCATGTCCCTGGGGTTAATCATTGATCGGCGTTATCGGCATAGCCCTATAAACTAGGGCTGGCATGAACCCCGTCCTCCGCGTCGCCCTTCCGGTACCCCTGCTGACCCTTTTCGACTACCTCCCTCCCGAGGGGCGGATCGCCGAGGCGGGTTCCCGCGTCCGCGTGCCGTTCGGCAAGGGCGAGATGGTCGGCATCGTCATCGATCCGGCCGCCGAGCCGGCGGTAGGCGCCCGTCGGCTCAAGCGGGCCCTGGAGGTGCTCGACGCGTCGCCCCTGCTCGACGCCGAGCTGCTCGCCACGCTGTCCTGGGCCGCCGACTACTGGGCCGGTGCGCCGGGCGAGGCGTTCGCCAACGCCCTGCCGCTGGCCCTGCGCGAGCCGCGACCGTTGCCGGCCACCGGACGCGAAGTCTGGTCGCTCACCCCGCACGGGCGCGAAAGCCACGAGGCTGGCACGCGACGCGGCAGTTCGGCGGCCCTGCTCGACGCCCTGCAACACGGGCCGCGCGCCGCTGACGAACTCGGCCTGGCCCTGCCCGAATGGCGGCCCGCGGCCCGGCGCCTGCTCGAGGCGGGACTGGTCGAGAAAAACGAATGGGATGAACCCCTGCCGCCCGCCGATCCGTCGCCGGGACCGAGGCTCAGCGACGAGCAGGCGGCGGCGGTCGCTGCGGTCGCCGAGGGCCTGGACCACTTCCAGCCCTATCTGCTGGACGGCGTCACCGGCAGCGGCAAGACCGAGGTCTACCTCGCCCTGATCGAACGTGCCCTCGCCCAGGGTCGGCAGACGCTGCTTCTGGTGCCGGAGATCGGCCTGGCGCCCCAGACCGTGCGCCGGCTGCGCGAGCGGCTGGGGGTCACCATCGAGGTGCTGCACTCCAACCTCGCCGAGGGCGAGCGCGCCAGGGCCTGGCTGCGCGCGCGCAACGGCACCGCCAAGGTGGTGCTGGGCACGCGGTCGGCGGTGTTCACCCCGCTGCCACGCGCGGGGCTGATCATCGTCGACGAAGAACACGACGCCTCCTACAAGCAACAGGACGGCTTCCGCTACCACGCCCGCGATCTCGCGCTCGTCAGGGCGCGCGCGCACGGAGTACCGGTGGTGCTGGGCTCGGCCACGCCGTCGCTGGAGACGCTGGGCAACGTCGAAGCCGGGCGCTACCGGCAGCTGCTGCTTCGCGCCCGTCCGGGCGCGACGCGCGCCACCCAGGTACGCATCGTTGACATGCGCGCGCAGCGGCTCGACCACGGCCTGTCGCCGACGCTGCTCAGCGCCGTGGCCGAGTGCGTCGGTCGAGGCGAACAGGCGCTGGTGTTCCGTAACCGCCGCGGCTACGCACCTGTGCTGCTTTGCCACGACTGCGGATGGCATGCCGACTGCCCCCGTTGCGACCGGCCGATGACCCTGCATGCCGGTCGGCGGCGGTTGATCTGCCACCATTGCGACAACGTGCTCGGCATTCCCGCCGCATGCCCCTCCTGCGGCTCCGCCAGCCTCAGTCCGCAGGGCCAGGGGACCGAACGGCTGGAGGAAGCCCTCGCCGAGCGATTTCCCGGGGTGGAGGTGGTGCGTATCGACCGCGAGACCACCCGCCGCCGCGACGCCTTCGGCGAGATCATGGAGCGCCTGCGCGAGGGTCGACCGGCGATTCTCGTCGGCACGCAGATGCTGGCCAAGGGACACGACCTGCCCAACCTGACCCTGGTGGCCATCGTCGGGGTCGACGAGGGCCTGCACAGCGTCGACTTCCGGGCGAGCGAGCGGCTGGCCCAGCTGGTGGTGCAGGTGGCCGGGCGGGCGGGTCGGGCCGACAAGCCCGGCAGCGTGCTGCTGCAGACCCACCACCCCGACCACCCGATGCTGCACGCCCTGCTCCGCGGCGGCTACGCGGCGGTGGCCTCGAGCCTGCTCGCGGAGCGCCGCCTGCTCGACCTGCCCCCCTACGGTCACCAGGTGCTGCTGCGCGCCGAGGCCCATGGCCGGGGGGAGGTCGACGCCTTCCTCGCCGAGGCCCACGCCGCCATCGGCGAACCGGGCGACCTGCGCGTGGCCGGCCCCATGCCCGCCCCGATGCCCCTGCGAGCGGGACGCCATCGTGGACAGATCCTCGTGGAGGCGCACTCGCGGCCCGTGCTGCATGCGTTCCTGCGCCCGTGGCAACACGCGCTCACGACCTTGCCAAGCGCGCGAAAAGTGCGCTGGTCACTTGATGTCGACCCCATCGACCTCTATTGAACGCTTGACCCCGTAAGATCGGACGCTCCCTGTTCGCCGCCGCCCCACGGCGCGACAATGCCCTTCTCCCCAGGTAACGGAAATCGACAACGTGACCAGCCAGCTCGAACAACTTCGCTCCATGACCAAGGTCGTCGCCGATACCGGCGACATGTCCGCCATGAAGACCTTCAAGCCGGAAGATGCGACGACCAACCCGTCGCTGCTGCTGAAGGCGGCCGGCATTCCCGAGTACGCCCAGTACATCGACGAGGCCGTGACCTGGGCGAAGCAGCAGAGCAACGATCGCAGCCAGCAGCTCGTCGACGCGGGCGACCGCCTCGCGGTACTCGTCGGCCGCGAGATCCTCAAGATCGTGCCGGGCTACGTGTCCACCGAAGTCGACGCGCGCCTGTCGTTCGATGAAGACGCGTCCATCGCCAAGGCCAAGCGCCTGATCGGGATGTACAAGGACGTCGGCGTCGATCCCAAGCGCGTACTGATCAAGCTGGCATCGACGTGGGAAGGCATCAAGGCCGCCGAGAAGCTGCAGAAGGAAGGCATCAACTGCAACATGACCCTGCTCTTCAGCTTCGAGCAGGCCGTGGCCTGCGCCGAGGCCGGCGCGTTCCTCATCTCGCCGTTCGTGGGCCGCATCTTCGACTGGTATGTCGCCAACACCGACACGAAGGTCTACGCCCCGGAGGAAGACCCGGGCGTGAAATCGGTGCGCCGCATCTACGACTACTACAAGACCCACGGCTACAAGACCGTGGTGATGGGCGCGAGCTTCCGCAACATCGGACAGATCCAGGCCCTCGCCGGTTGCGACCGCCTGACCATCTCGCCGGAACTGCTCAAGGAACTGGACGGCACCGACGCCGACCTGTCGCAGGCACTGAAGGACACCGGCGCGAAGGCCGAGCCGCCGAAGGAAAAGCTCACCGAGGCCAAGTTCCGCTGGGGCCACAACGAAGACGCGATGGCCACGGACAAGCTCGCCGAGGGCATCCGCAAGTTCGCCGTGGATCAGCGCAAGCTCGAGGAACTGCTGGGCGCGAAGCTGTAAGGCGGATCGCTTCACGGGTTACGCAAAGGGGTCGCTTCGGCGACCCCTTTGCGTTGGGGCGGCGTGGGCCGGTACCGCGCCCGCTTCGCTTCCGGCGTTGCGCTCGCGCGAAGCCAAACGCGTTTATCTCTTGATGCGGGTGCGCAGGATGCGCCGTATCAGCGGGCCATAGGGCGGACGTATCAGACGGGTGACGTCCAGGCGTGCCTGGCGGTAGACGCCGCGCGCATGGCTGAACGTGCGAAAGCCATCGATGCCGTGGTACGCCCCCATGCCGGACGGACCAATGCCGCCGAACGGCAGGTCGTCCATCGTCAGGTGCATCACGGTGTCGTTGAGGGTGACGCCACCGGCGGTGACACGTGACAGCACGCGCTCCTGCTCGGCCGCGTCGTCGCCGAAGTAGTAAAGCGCGAGCGGCCGTGGGCGGCCGTTGACCTGGGCGATCGCGTCGTCGATGCCGTCATAGGGCAGCACGGGCAGCAGCGGTCCGAAGATTTCGTCCTGCATCACCGCCATGCCGTCGTGGACACCGACGATCGCGACCGGCGCGATGCGTCGCGCGCCCAGCATGTCGTGTTGCGGGTGCAGCCAGCGCAGCGTCGCGCCCTGGCGCTCGGCGTCGTCGAGCAGGCCACGCAGGCGGCCGTGATGGCGCTCGTTGACGATCGCGGTGTAATCGGGGTTGTCGCGCAATGTGGGAAACATACGCCTGACCGCGCGTTCAAGCGCCGCCACGAAGGCGTCCACGCGTTCGCGGGGCACCAGGGCGTAATCGGGCGACACGCAGACCTGGCCGGCGTTGAGCGTCTTGCCGAACATGAGCCGGGCCGCCGCGAGGTCGGGATCCGCGTCACGCGCGACGATGGCGGGCGACTTGCCGCCGAGTTCGAGCGTGACGGGCACCAGGTGTTCGGACGCCGCGCGCATCACGTGGCGGGCAACGGAGGTCGCGCCGGTGAACAGGAGATGGTCGAACGGCAGCGCCGTGAACGCCTGCCCGACCTCCGGTCCGCCGACGACCACGGCGACCTCGCTGGCGTCGAACGCCTGCGCGATCAGGCGGCGCATGAGCTCGGACGACCGCGGCGTGAATTCCGACGGCTTGATCATCGCGCGGTTGCCGGCGGCGAGGATGCCGGCCAGCGGCGCGAACGTCAGGTTGAACGGGAAGTTCCACGGCGACACCACGCCGACCACGCCCTTGGGCTGGTAGTCCACCCATGCCCGCGCGCCGAGCAAGCCCAGCGCGGATGGCGACACGCGGCGGCGTTCGCGCCGCATCCATGAGCGCACGTGGGAACGCGCGTGTTTCAGCGGTTCGATCGACGCCGCCACGTCGGTGACCAGCGAGCCTTCGACCGACCGATGGCCGAAGTCGTCGCGCAACGCGTGGGCGATCTCGTCGGCATGGTCGACGAGGAGGCCGATGGCCCGGTCCAGACGGTCGATGCGAAGCGCCGCGCTGGGCGGACCGTCGCTTTGCTGGGCGTGACGCTGGCGGGCGAGGATATCGTGCATGCGCGAAGGCTAGCACCGATCCGCGGCCTCGCGATCCGGGCCGACGGCCGCCCTGCTCAGGCGCCCGCCGACCAACCGCCGCCCAGGGCGCGGATCAGTTGCACGCTCGCGCGCAGCTGCCGCGTCTCCAGGTCGATCACGCTGCGCTTGGCGTCGAGCGCCGTGGTCTGTGCCTGCACCACGTCGAGGTAACCGACGGCGCCCTCGCGGTAACGATTGAGCGAGAGATCGACCGAACGCTGCGCCGCCTCGGCGGCCGCGCGTTGATCGGTCAGCGCCGTGCCCAGATCGCGCAGCAACGTGAGGTTGTCTTCGACCTGGGCGAAGGCGTTGAGCACGACGTCGCGATACCGGGCGCCCGCTTCGTCGGTGGCGGCCTTGGCCGACGCCACCTGCGCCTTGCGCAGCCCCCCGTCGAAGGCGGTGAGCAGCAACGACGGACCGATCGACCAGAAGCGGTTCGGTGCGGTGGCGATGTCGCCCCAGCGCGAGCTCTGCCAGCCACCCTGGCCATCGAGGGTGAGCCGCGGGAAGAACGCCGACCGCGCGATGCCGATGCGAGCGTTGGCGGCCGCGGTGCGGCGCTCGGCGGCGGCAACGTCAGGACGCCGCTGCAACAGGGTCGACGGCACCGCGAGGGGGAGGGTCGGCACGCCGACCTTCGTGTCGTCGGTGGCGAGCTGGAACGTCGACGCCGAGTCGCCCACAAGCACGGCGATCGCGTGCAGCACGATCGCACGCTGCGCCCGCGCCTGAGTAAGCTGCGACCGGGCGTTCGACACCTGCGTCTGCGCGCGGGCGACGTCGAGCCCGGAGGCGATACCGCCGTCGTGCCGCGACTGGGTGAGTTGCAGGGCTTTGCCGAAGGCGTCGATGCTTTCGTCGAGCACCGCGATCTGCCGGTCGAAACCGTTGAGCTGAAGATAACTGTCGGCCAGCTGCGCCTGCAGGCTCAGGCGGGCGGACGCCAGGTCGGCGAGCGAGGCGGCCTGTTCGGCCGTGCCGGCGGCGACGGTATCGCGTACGCGCCCCCACAAGTCGACTTCGTAGTCGAACTGGGCGCCAAGGGTGTACGAGTTGTAATAGGTCGGCGACGTGGCGCCGCGCAGCGGACGCGTGTCGGATTCGCGGTCACGCTGGCCGTTGGCATTCAGGCCCACGGTGGGGAAGAGGCCCGAACGCACCTGGCGGGTGAAGGCTTCGGCCTGCCGGTAGTGGGCCAGTGCGGCGGCGAGCGAGGCGTTGCTGGCGATCAGGCGGGCCTGCAGGTCGTTCAGGCGCGCGTCGCCGTAGACCGTCCACCAGGCGTCGCGGTCGATGTGATCGGCCGGCGTCGCCGTCACCCAGGGCGAATCGGCGTTGGCGTAGTGTGCCGCGACCGGCACCTGTGGTGCCTTGTAGGTCGGCGCCAGCGAACATGCCGCAAGGCCGAGCGACAGCACGCACGCCGCCGCCGTGCGAAGGCGCGGCGATCCGTTACGCCTTGGCATGGTCGTCGCTCGTCGGGGCCGTGGCGTTCACGCGCACGCTGTCGCCATCGGCCAGGCCGTCGGGCGGACTTTCGATCAGCCGCTCGCCCGCCGAGAGGCCCGACGCGAGTTGCACCGTCTTGCCGAAGTCGCGGGCGATGGTCACGGTCTTGAACCGCACCTTGTTCTGCGGGTCGACCACGGCCACCCGCAAGCCTTTTTCGTCGAAGACGAGCGCACTGGCCGGAACGCTGACCAGGGCGGCGTTCGCCGGAAGATCGAAGGTCACGCTCGCGTAGCCGCCCGGCAGTAGCTTGCCGTCGGCGTTGTCCACCGCCACCTGCACCAGCGTGGTGCCTGAGGCGGCGTTGATCGCCTCGGACGTGCTTTCCACGGTGCCCTTGAAGGTCTGGCCGGGGTATTCGGGCACGGTGAGGTCGACCGTGGCGCCGGTGCGCACCGACGGCGCGTAGTTCTGGGGCACGTTGACGTACATCCGCAGCTTGCGGGTGTCCGACACCACGAACAGTTCCTGCCCGCCGCCGCCGGCGTTGACCAGCGCGCCGACGTCGGTCTCGCGCGCCGTCACGGTGCCATCGAAGGGCGCGACCAGGCGGGCGTAACCTTTCAATGCCTGGATCCGCTCGAGGTTGGCCTGGGCGGCCTGGGCCAGCGCCCGCTTGGCCTCGTAGTCGCCTGTCTTTTCGTCGACTTCCTGCCTGGACACGGAGTCGGAGTCGCGCATCGCCTGCCAGCGCTTCGCGGTGGTTTGGGCAAGGGCCTCGTTGGCGCGAGCGCTGGCGAGGTCGGCCCTGGCCTGGAGCAGTTGTTGGTCGAGGTCCGGCGTTTCGATCTCGGCCAGTACGTCGCCCGCCTTCACCTTGGTGCCGATGTCGGCCTTCCACGATTTCAGGTATCCGCTGGTGCGGGCGAAGATCGGTGCACGCGCGTAAGCCTCCAGGCGACCGGGAAGGTTGAGGTGCCCACCGCCCTGCCCGCCTTCGGCGGCCACCAGGTTGACCGTGGGCACGGCCTGGTCGTCGGTCCACGCGCGGAGCTTGTGCGCGTCGCTGGCGCGGGTGGCGATGCCCGCGACGACCACCGCGAGCACGACGATCGCGGCGATGATGCCGGCCAGGCGGAGCCGGCGCGGCGGCGGGGTGTGCAGGGTGTCAGACGACATGGGGCTCTCCGGAAACGTTCGCCGGGTGGGAAGCGGTGTGGCCGCGACGGCCATGGATGAGACTGAAGACGATGGGCACGAAGAACAGCGTGGCCGTGGTGGCGAAGATGAGCCCGCCGATCACGGCGCGGCCCAGCGGCGCGTTCTGCTCGCCACCCTCGCCGAGCCCGAGCGCCATCGGCGCCATGCCGATGATCATCGCCAGCGCCGTCATCAGCACGGGACGGAAACGCACGAAGCCGCCCTCGAGCGCCGCCTGCGTGGCGTCACCGGTCTCGGCCAGTCGCTCACGGCAGAAACTGACCACGAGGATCGAGTTGGCCGTGGCCACGCCCATGCACATGATGGCGCCGGTCAGGGCCGGCACCGACAGCGTGGTGTGCGTGGCGAACAGCATCCACACGATGCCGGCGATCGCGGCCGGCAGCGCGGTGACGATCACGAACGGATCGCTCCACGACTGGAAGTTCACCACGATCAGAAGGTAGATCAGCACGATGGCGCCGAGCAGGCCGAAGATCAGGCCGGCGAAGGCGCTGTTCATCGTCTGCACCTGGCCCAGCAGCGCGGTGCTGGAGGCCTTGGGCAACGTCTTCTTGTGCGCGTCGAGGATGCGCTGGATATCGGCCGCCACAGCGCCCAGGTCCCGATCCTGCGTGGTGGCGAAGATCTCCACCATCGATTGGATGTTGTACTGGCTCACCACGGCGCTCGTGGCGGTGCGTCGAAAGCTCGCCAGGCCGCCGAGGATCTGCGACCCGCCGGTGCCCGCGCTGGGGCTGACCGGCACGTTGGCCAGGTCGGGCAGGCTGTCGATGCTGTATTGCGGTGTCTGCATCACAATGGGATACGACACGCCGTTCTGCGGATTGAGCCAGAAGGTCGGCGCGATCTGGCTGGAGCCGGCCAGGTTGACGCCAAGGCTGCTGGTGACGTCACGTTCGCTGATACCCACCTGTTGCGCGCGGCTGCGATCCACGTCGACGTCGAAGCCCGGGTTGGACCGCGACTGCTGGATGCGCGCGTCGACCACTCCGGGCACCCGGCGGATGTCCCGCAGCAGGCTCGAGGCATAGGCGAAATTCGCGGCGACGTTGGGTCCGCGGATCTGCAGGTCGATCGGCGCCGGCGAACCGAAGTTGAGGATCTGGCTGATGATGTCGGCCGGAGGAAACGAGAACGTCGCCGTGGGGAAACGGCGCGGCAGCGTTTCGCGCAATTGGCGCACGTAGTCCGCTGTGGGCCGGTGATCTTCCTTCAGCGAGATCTGCATGTCGCCGTCCTGCGAGCCGATCGTGCCGGTGTTGTTGTAGGTGTTGTTGATGCCCGACGACGACAGGCCGATGTTGTCCACCACGGCGCCCAATTCGTCGGGCGGGATGATCCGGCGCACCTGCTTGGTGATGGCGGCGAAGAGGTTGGCCGTTTCCTCCACGCGGGTGCCGACCGGCGCGCGCACATGCATGAGGATCTGGCCCGAGTCGACCGAGGGGAAGAAGTTCCGGCCCAGCATCGGCACCAACAGGAACGACAGCAGCACGAACGCCATGAAGCCGATGGTGAAGCCCTTGCGGTGCGCCAGCGCGAGGGCGAGCAGGCCGTGGTAGCTCTCGCGGATGCGTTCGAAGCGCGCCTCGAACGCGCGCTGGAAACGCACCAGCGGATGGCGCGACGGCGTGCCGTGATCGCCGTGCGGATCCTGGTGCGTGTGCGGCTTGAGCAGGTATTTCGCCATCGTCGGCACCAGCGTGCGCGAGAGGATGAACGAACAGATCATCGCGAACATCACCGCTTCGGCCATCGGCACGAAGAGGAACCGGGCCACGCCTTCGAGGAAGAACATCGGCACGAACACGATGCAGATGCACAGCAGCGAGACGAAGGCCGGCGTCACGATCTGGGCCGCACCGTCGAGGATCGCGGTCTCCACGTCCTTGCCGTGCTCCAGGTGCCAGTTGATGTTCTCGATGGTCACCGTGGCATCGTCGACGAGGATACCCACCGCGAGCGCGAGGCCGCCGAGGGTCATGATGTTCATCGTTTCGCCGAAGGCCGAAAGCAAGGCGATGGAGCCCAGGATCGCCAGCGGAATCGAGGTGGCGATGATGACCGTGGAGCGCCAGCTGCCCAGGAACAGCAGGATCATCAGGCTGGTGAGCGCCGCGGCGATGGCGCCTTCGCGGGCCACGCCGGCGATGGCGCCGCTGACGAACAGCGACTGGTCGCCGATGGGCGCGACCTCCAGCGTGTCGGGCAAGGCGTCCTTCATCGCCTTCACGCGATCCTTGATGCCCTGGATGATCGCGAGCGTGGAGGCGGAGCCGTTCTTCAGCACGGTCATCAGCACCGAACGGTTGCCGTCCACGTGCACGATGTTGGTCTGCGGCGGCGAGCCGTCGCGCACGTGGGCCACGTCGCGGATGAACACCGTCGCGCCGTTGACGCTCTTGACCGGAAGGTTGCCCAGCGCCTCGATGTCGGACGGTGAGTTGTTCAGTTGCAGGGTGTACTCGTAGCTGCCGATCTTCTGCGTACCCACCGGCGTGATGAGGTTCTGCGCCGCGAGGGCATTGGCGACGTCCTGCGCGGAAAGACCGCGCGCCTGCAACGCCGGCGGATCGATGTCGATCTGCACCTGGCGGGTCTTGCCGCCGAAGGGATACGGAATCGCGGCGCCCGGCACCGACGTCAACTGCGGACGGATGATGTTCAGGCCCAGGTCGGCGAGGTTCTGTTCGGTCAAGCCCTTGCCCGACAGCGCGAGCTGGATGATCGGCACCGTCGAGGCGTTGTAGTTGAGGATCAGCGGCGGCGTGGTGCCCGGCGGCAACTGCTTGAGCAGCGTCTGCGCGACGGCGGTGACCTGCGCGTTCGCCGTGCGGATATCCACCGTGGGCTGGAAGAAGATCTTGATGATGCCGAAGCCCTGGATCGACGTGGCCTCGATGTGTTCCACGTCGTTCACGGTGGTGGTGAGCACGCGCTCGAACGGCGATGCGACGCGGCCGGCCATCTGGTCGGGTGGCAGGCCGTTGTATTGCCACACCACGGCAATGACCGGAATCCGGATGTCGGGGAAGATGTCCGTCGGCGTGCGCATCGCCGCCAGCGGTCCCACGATCAGGATCAGCAGGGCGAGGACGACGAAGGTATACGGCCGCGTAAGAGCGATCCGGACGATGCCAATCATGGAGACGGATTCCGTGCGCGATGTTGCGTCGCCGCGAATTTTCGCGCGCAAGAACCCGTGGTCGTAGTTAAGATTTGTTTAGTTATCGACCGTCAGGCCGAAAAACCCAGGCGCGCCAGCGATTTGGCCGTCCGTTTCAGGCCGCCGGACAGGTGACGGAAAACACCGCGCCCCGCTCATTGCCGCCCACCGACAACGAATAGCCGTGCAGGCGCACGATCGCGCTGACGATGGCCAGTCCGAGGCCGCAGCCGGGCTTGGAACGGGTATCGTCGCTGCGGTAGAACCGCCGGAACACCGCTTCGCGCTCGTCGGGCGGGATGCCGGGGCCCGTATCGGCGACGTCGATGCGCGCGTCGCCCGTCGACGCCGTGAGGGCCGCCAGGCGGATGGCTCCGCCGTCGGGCGTGAACTTGATGGCGTTGCCCACCAGGTTGGCGAGCGCTTCGAACATCAGCTGCCGATCGCCACGCAGCGACGGCAACGGGCCGATATCGAGCTCGAACACCTGGCGCCGGTCCTCGGCCACGGGCGCGTAGAAATCGTAGACGTCGCGCAGCACGAGGCCGAGATCCATGCGCTCGAAGCACGCGCTGCGCTGGCGGTCCTCGAGCTCCGACACGCGCAACAGCGCCCGGAAACGCGCCAGCACGGTGTCGATCTCCGCGACGCAGTCGTCGAGTTGCGCGGCTTCGGGACGCCCCTCGAACTGCTGCTGCAGGCGGTACAGGCGCGTGCGCATGCGCGTCAGCGGCGTGCGCAGGTCGTGGGCGATGTTGTCGGTGACACCCTTGACCTCGCCTAGCAACCGCTCGATCTCGTCCAGCGTGGCATTGACGGTGGCGGCGAGGAGATCCACCTCATCGCTCGCCCGTCCCACGGGCAGCCGCACGCTGAGGTTACCCTCGCGGATCGGCGCCATCGCCTGCTGGATCGCGCGCACGCGGCGGGCGGGCCCGCGAGCGATAAGGATGCCGCCGAGCAGGCCGGGGATCAGGGTGAGGGTG
Source organism: uncultured Luteibacter sp. (assembly GCA_913774655.1). Lineage (GTDB taxonomy): Bacteria > Pseudomonadota > Gammaproteobacteria > Xanthomonadales > Rhodanobacteraceae > Luteibacter > Luteibacter sahnii. Next base: position 14,781 of record CAJYHU010000366.1, read on the forward strand.
AGTCCCCAGAGCACGCCGCGGCGGATGATCACGCCGATGCCGTCGATGGCCGTGCTTTCCTTCGCGACGACCAGGCGATCGCCATTGGGCAGCGTGCGCGCCACGGCGCGGGTCCGGGCCGTGCCATGGTGCGCCTGCGCATCGCCGACCCGGGTGAGATCGGCCACCCCCGCATTGAGCGGACGGGCCACGCCGTCTTCGGTGAGCTCCCGGGGCATGTGCGCGATGCTGCCGGCCAGCCGGTGGCCCTGGGCGTCGAACAGGCCCGCCCACATGTAGCCCTGCGAGTCGATCGCTCCCGCGGCGTCCACGGTATCGCGAAGCCGCGCCGGCTCGGTTCGCTCCAGGTAACGAATGCGAGCGGCGAGCATCTGGTCGACCACGCTCGACAGGTAACGCGAGGCTTCCCACTGGACCACGCCCAGCAGCACGACGCACCAGATCGCGAACAGCGCGCCGTAGATGATGATCAGGCGCGAGGTGGCGGAGCGCCAGGCGTCAGTCAGCGGCCGCAAGGGTGTACCCCGAGCCGCGCACGGTGCGGATGAGCGGCGCCTGCCCCGTCCCGTCGATCTTGCGGCGGAGGCGGCCGATGTGTACGTCGATCACGTTGGTGCCGGGGTCGAAATGGAATCCCCACACGTGCTCGAAAATCATCTGCCGCGTGACCACCTGGCCCGCGTTGCGCATGAGGAACTCGAGCAGGCGGAATTCGGTGGGCAGCAACGTCAGCGGTTGACCATGGCGCAGGGCGTTGTGCCGGACGAGGTCGAGCTCGAGATCGCCCACGCGCAGGCGCACCTCGTCCCGACCGGCCCGCTGTCGGCGGCGCAGCAGCACCTCGGCGCGCGCGGCGAGTTCGTCGGGCGAGAACGGCTTGGTGAGGTAGTCGTCGCCTCCGGCGCGCAGGCCGCGCACGCGTTCGTCGACGTCGGAGAGCGCGCTGATCATGAGCACCGGCGTGTCGACCGCGCGCTTGCGCAACTCGGACACCACGTCGATGCCATCCATGCCGGGCAGCATGCGATCGAGGGTGATGATGTCGTAGCCATCGGCAAGCGCGCGCGCCAGCCCCTCGCGGCCGTTCGCCACCCAGTCGGCGGTGACGCCGTGTGCGTCCAGTTCCGCGACGATATCGCGGGCGGTCACTTCATCGTCTTCGATGACCAGGGCCCTGGGCATCCTGATGTCTCCTGCCAACGGAAAACGGCCCCCGAGGGGGCCGTTGCCGGATAGTACGCCTTCCGCCGATCAGGCGGCGATGGCCACGCGCATCTTCTTCATCGCGTTCGCCTCGATCTGGCGAATGCGCTCGGCGGACACGCCGTACTCGTCGGCGAGGTCCTGGAGGGTGGCCTTGTTGTCTTCGGCCAGCCAGCGGCGCTGGATGATGTCACGCGACCGGTTGTCGAGGTTGGCAAGGGCCGACGACAGGGCACCCATCTGGTTGCTGGACGCGTCGGCCTCGGCGAGGTTGTCGTACGGGTCGGCGCCTTCGTCGACCAGGAACGCGGCCGGTGCCGGCTTGTCGTCATCATCGGCGTCGGCCGGGGCCTCGAAGCCCACATCGCGACCGGACAGGCGCGATTCCATCTCGCGTACGGTGGCTTCGGGCACACCCAGGTCGTTGGCAACCACACGGACTTCCTCGGCGTTCATCCAGCCCAGGCGCTTCTTGCTCTTGCGCAGGTTGAAGAACAGCTTGCGCTGCGCCTTGGTGGTCGCCACCTTGACGATGCGCCAGTTGCGCAGGATGAACTCGTGCATCTCGGCACGGATCCAGTGCACCGCGAAACTCACCAGGCGCACGCCCTGGTCCGGGTCGAAACGCTTCACCGCCTTCATCAGGCCGATGTTGCCTTCCTGGATGAGGTCGGACAGCTGCAGTCCGTAGCCGTTGTAGCCGCGGGCCACGTGGACCACGAAACGCAGGTGCGACATCACCAGCTTCTTGGCGGCGTCCAGATCGGCGTCGTCGTGGAACTGCCGCGCCAGCGTCTGCTCCTCGTCAAGGCTGAGCACCGGGATGCGATGGACGGCCGCGATGTAGGAATCCAGACTGCCGACGACGCTCGGGAGCCCGTAGTTACGGGTGGCGAGGGCTTGGGACATGTGTGGAGCCTCCTGAAAGGTCTTGGGGCAGATTAGCAGTCCCGATGTGAGACTGCTAACCCCGGCCGAAGTTCGCTTCGGCTTTATCTGTACGACATAGTACAGAAATAGCCCTTCGGGGTCAATAGCTGTACTGACTGGTTCAGGAGGAATATACCCTTGCCGACATGACGGCGGCGTCTGATCGACTTCATCGACGGCACACCCGGCGCGGTGCTACGGTCGGCCTTATGATCGATCCAAACGCACGCGACCGGCTCGATGCCCTTCTCGCTCAGGGAGGTCGCCGCCTCCTCGGGATCGCCGGCCTCCCCGGCGCGGGTAAATCGACCCTGACCGGATGGCTTCTGGGGGCCTTGGGCGCCCGGGCTGTAGGCGTGCCGATGGACGGGTTCCACCTCGCCAACGCGGAGCTGGCCCGCCTCGGCCGCGACACGCGCAAGGGCGCGCCGGATACCTTCGATGCCGCCGGCTACGTCGCCCTGCTCCGCCGCCTGCGCTCCCCGGTGCCCGGCGAGACGGTCTACGCGCCGGCGTTCCATCGTGAGTTCGACGAGCCCATCGCCGGCGAGATCGCCGTCCCGGCGGCGGTCCCGTTGGTCATCACCGAGGGCAACTACCTCCTGATGGACGACGGCCCCTGGGCCGGCGTGCGCGGGCTGCTCGACGAGGTGTGGTTCGTCGACGTGGATGACGCCCCACGGCGCGCCCAACTGCTCGAACGGCACATGCGCTACGGGCGTGACCGCCAGGCTGCGCTGGACTGGATCGAACGGACCGACGAGCCGAACGCCCGTCGCATCGCCGCGACGGCGCACCGGGCGGACACGCGTGTCCGTCTCGACGCCCATTCGGCGCCATGACACCTCAGCCACCCGGGAGCCTTGCATGCACGCGGTAACTCCAGACCCATCGGCGGATTCCGCCGCTTCCGCCCCGGCCTCCACCGGCATCGTCGTGGGCATCGCGGTGATCGCGGCCCTCGGCGGCCTTCTTTTCGGCTACGACACCGGCGTGATCGGCGTGGCCCTGCTCGGCCTGGGGCGGCAGTTCGCCCTCGACGACACCACCAAGCAGTTGGTCACCGGTGCGATCATCTTCGGCGCGCTGTTCGGCTGCCTCGCCACGGGGCCGTTCTCCGACCGGCTGGGGCGCCGGCGCATGGTGATCTTCGTGGGCACGATCTTCGCCATCGGCTCGATCGCCTCGGCCCTGGCGCCGAGCGTGGGCTGGCTGATCGCCGCCCGCTTCGTGCTCGGCCTGTCCGCGGGCAGTTCCACCCAGATCATTCCGGTGTACATCGCCGAGGTGGCCCCGCCGAAGCACCGCGGCAAGATGGTGGTGCTTTTCCAGTTCATGGTGGTGTTCGGCATCACGGTGGCCTATTTCACCGGCTTCGCGCTTGGCGAGCACTGGCGCTGGATGTTCGGGCTCGGCGTGGTGCCGGCGGTGGTGCTGCTGGGCGGCATGGCATTTCTCCCGGAGAGCCCGCGCTGGCTCGTTGCCGAGCAGCGCAAGGACGAAGCCCTGCGCGTGCTCGAACGGGTGCGCGGCAACGCCGCGGCCGCGCGGGCGGAGGTCGCCGAGATCCAGACCGTGGCGCAGAAAGAACCGACCGGCCACTGGAAGGATCTCGCCAAGCCGTGGATCCGTCCCGCGGTGATCGTGGGCGCGGGCATTTCGATGTTCTCGCAGATCACCGGCAACAACGCGCTCATCTACTACGCGCCCACCATCCTCACCAAGGCGGGATTCTCCGATCAGGCCGCCGTGCTGGGCACCGGCGCGAGCACGGTGCTGGTGGTGATCATGACGGTGATCGGCAGCGTACTCGTCGACCGCATCGGCCGACGCACCTACCTGCTGTGGATGATCCCCGGCTCCATCGTGGCCCTGGTCGTGATGGGCTGGCTGTTCCAGGGCCAGGGCCCCACGAACGACGTCAGCCGCTGGGTGACGGTGGGCTGCCTGGCCGCCTACATGATGCTCAACTGTGGCGGTTTCGGCGTGTGCATCTGGCTGGTCAACGCGGAGGTCTACCCCCTGTTCGTACGCGGCAAGGGCGCGAGCCTGGGCGCGTTCAGCCACTGGATCTTCGACCTGGCGGTGACGCTCACCACGCTCTCGCTGGTGACCTGGCTGGGCGCGACGCACACGTTCTGGCTCTATGCCGTGATTTCGCTGGGCTCACTGGTGTTCATCTACTTCCTCGTGCCCGAGACGATGGGCAAGAGCCTGGAAGAGATCGAACACGAGTTGCGCGAACATCGCTTTTATCCGTACCAGCGGAAGCGGCTCGCGCCGACGCGCTGACGCCTACACGGGCGGCAAGTCGGCCCGGCGCGGCAGCGACCAGTCGATCGGCGGTTCGCCGCGCGAGGCCAGGTAAGCGTTGGCCCTGGCGAAGTGCCCGCAGCCCATGAAGCCGCGATGCGCCGACAACGGCGATGGATGCACGCTGCGCAGCACGCAGTGCCGCGTGCCGTCGATGAGCTGCCCTTTTTTCTGTGCATGGCTGCCCCACAGCAGGAAGACCAGCCCCTCGCGTTCGCGGTTGAGCGCGTCGATGGCCGCGTCCGTGAAACCCTCCCAGCCTTTGCCCTGGTGCGACGCGGCCAGGCCCGCCTCCACCGTGAGCACGGCGTTGAGCAGCAACACGCCACGATCGGCCCATGGCGTGAGGCAGCCATGGTCGGGCGGCGCGATGCCGAGGCTGTCGTGGATTTCCTTGAACATGTTCTGCAGCGACGGCGGCACGCGCACGCCCGGCCGCACCGAAAAACTCAAGCCATGCGCCTGGTTTGGACCGTGGTAGGGGTCCTGGCCGAGGATGACCACGCGCACCCGGTCGAACGGCGTGTGCGTAAAGGCGTTGAAGATCTCCGGCCCCGGCGGGTAGATGACCTTGCCCTTCGCTTTCTCCTCCCGCAGGAAATGCGACAGGGCCTGCATCGGAGGCCGGTCGAGGTAGGCGCCGATGCGTTCTTTCCACGACGGCTCCAGCCGGACGCGGTCGTTCATGCGTGGGTCCTTTCGCGCACGTGCCGCGCGACGCGCAGTTGGAACAGCAGCTTGGTGATCAGGAGTTTTTCTTCCACGGGCTTGACCACCAGGTCGTTGGCGCCGGTCCGCAGCAGCGCCGCCTGGTTGGCCGGATTTTCGTCGCCGGTCATGACGAGCACCGGCAGCCGCCCCTTGCCGTAACCGAACTCGTTGCGGATGCGTTCGACGAGATCGCCGCCGGTCAGTTCGCCCTTGAGGCTGACGTCGGTGAGTACCACGTCGGCGCCGACGTCGCCCCGGCCGCGCGCCACGCGAAGATGGGCGAGCGCCTCTTCGGCACTGATCACGTGATGCACGGTCAGGCCGTATTTTTCCATCATGCGGCGCGTGGCCAGGGCCACCACACGGCTGTCTTCGACGTAGAGCACCTCGCCTTCGGCGCCGCCCTCCGGGGCGACGTAGCCGCGTATGAATTCACCCAGGGCCTCAAAACCGAGCGACTTGTCGAAGTAATCGGTGACGTACTCGCCCATCTCGCGACGTTGCAGGCGCGACTCCACGTCGCCGGACACCACCACGATGGGCATGTAGATCTGGGGAGCCGACTCGCGAACGTAGCGCGCCAGTTCCAGGCCATCCATGTCCGACAGCCGCAGGGCGATAGTGACGACGTCGAACACGCCACGCTGCAACTCGCCCTGCGCTTGCGCGCCCGTGGCGACGCCGACGATGTCCACCTCGGGCACCTCGGCCAGCACCACCCGGGAAATCAACTGGCGCACCACCTTCGATCCATCGACCACCAGGATGCGCGGCGTCGCGCCCTTGTTCGTGTTCACGTGGATGTCGGCGGCCATGCGCCCTCCCTCAGACTGACGCCATGCGGTGGATCAGGTGGGCGCTCACCAGACGCGCCCCGACCCAGCCGAGCACGGCCGACGTAAACGGCACGGCCAGCAGCAACCAGGCCGGCAAGCCCCCGAAACTCACGCTGCCGTCGTAGGCGGCCGTGAGCCGCCCGATCGGGCCGGCCATGGCCAGTTCGAGCACCACGGCCAGCACCACGGCGAACACGCCGGCCAGGAAACCCAACCACGCGCCCGCATACAGATAGGGCCGACGGACGAAGGGCCGGCTCGCGCCGATCAGCAGCAGCACACCGATTTCTTCGCTGCGGCTCATGATGTCCACACGAATGGTGTTGCCCACCACCAACAGGGCCGCGATGCCGAGCAGCAGGGCGAGTAGGGTCACCGCTCGCGTGCCGACGCCCAGCAGGGCATCGAGGCGCTGTCGCCATGAACCGGTGTCCTGCACCATGTCGACGCCAGGGGTGTTCTTCATCGCGTCGACCAGGCGGGCGACCTCGTCGGCGGTCAGCCCCGCTCGGGGCTTGACCGACAACACGAACGGCAGCGGATTGGCATCCAGCGACTGCAGCGCGCCCGAAAAGCCCTGCACTTCGGCCAGTTCGTCGAGGCCGTCCTTCGGGGTGCGCACGGCGATCTCGTCGACCTCGGGACGACCGCGCAGCGCCGAGGCCGCGGTTTCGGCCATGCCGGCGTTCTGCCCGGGCTTCATGAACACGCTGATGGTCTGGTTGCGCCCCAGAGCCTCTCCCATGCGCTGCACGTTGCCGAGCAGCAAGTAAAAGGCGAGCGGCAGGGCGAGGGCCACGCCCATCACCGCGACGGTGAGCAACGTGCCCAGCGGACGGGCGCCGAGCCGGCGCAGGCTGATCGACAGGCTCCAGGCGTGGTGTTCGCGCCAGGCGCCGACCTTGTGCGGGCCGCTTCGGCGGGTCTTGTCCGGCTCGGGGGCGCGGCGGGGTTCGCGGACGGCGTTCACAGGACCTCCGTCGCGGGCACGTCGGCCACCAGCTTGCCGTGATCGAGGACGACGACGCGTTTCTTCATTCGCTTGATCAGCATGAGATCGTGGCTGGCGACGAGGACGGCGGTGCCGACCTGCTGGAACTCCGCGAACAGGCTCATGATTTCCAGGGCCAGTTGCGGATCGAGGTTGCCGGTGGGCTCGTCGGCGATGAGCACGGCGGGCTTGGCGACGATCGCGCGGGCGATGCCGACCCGTTGCTGCTCACCGGTGGAGAGCGCCGAGGGCAGCTGCTTTTCGTAGCTGAGCAGGCCGACTTTCTCCAGGGCGGCGCGCACGCGCCGACCGCGGTCGGCGGGCGACACGCCGGCGATCACCAGGGGCAGTTCGACGTTGGCGAACACGCTGCGGTCCAGCAGCAGGCGATGGTCCTGGAAGACCATGCCGAGCTTGCGGCGCAGGCGGGGTATGTCGGACGAGCGGACGGTGTTGAGCTTCTGGCCATCGAGGGTGACCACGCCGTTGGTGGGACGCTCGATCATGGCCAGCAGCTTGAGCAACGTGCTCTTGCCGGCGCCCGAATGACCGGTGACGAAGGCCATCTCGCCCGCCCCCACCTGGAACGACACGTCGGTAAGGGCCTGATGGTCGCCCTCGTATCGTTTGCTCACCAGATCGAAACCGATCACCGCACTACCCGTTGGCCCGTGAAGGGTCCAAGGATACGGGATGGCGTGGGGTTTTGCGGGAGTGGCATCGCACCGGGGCTTTTCGCGCGCAAGGCACGCGAAAAGCTGGTGGCGCGGACGCCCTCCGCTACCGGATCACCGACCGCCGAACAGCCGGCCCAGGCGGCGGAAGAAACCGACCTTTTCTTTCGCCGGAGCGGTCGGCGTCGGCGCGTTGGCCGGACGCGTCGCGGCGACCTGGCGCGACGGACGCTGCGCGGCGGCGGCCGGGGAAGCCTTCGCCTCG
>CAJYHU010000367.1 GCA_913774655.1 uncultured Luteibacter sp.
CCGCTGGCGTGAACGGCCACTTCAACATCACCCCGCAGTGGTACGTCAGCGCGCGCGGCGGCATCTACGGTTGGCGCGGCCACGGCCTGAGCAATGACGACCTCGACCGCCACAACATCGACAAGACCAGCTGGTACGCCGGCGCGGGCGTGGGTTACGACTTCAGCAACAACTGGAGCCTGGGCATCAACTACGACCATTACGACGCCGACAAGCATGGCGTGGATCTCTCCACGAACATGACGTCGGTCAGCGCCGAATACCGGTTCTGATCGGCGGCAGTCAGGCGGTTAAAAAAAAACCGGCGCCCTCGGCGCCGGTTTTTTTTCATGCCCCGGACTGACCCGGGCCGACGGAGATTACTTCTTCTTCCAGTTACCCTGGGCGGCGAGGCTGTTTTCCTTGGCGCGCTCAACCACGGTCTTCTGGGCCGCCGCGTACTGACCGGTCTGGTCCTTCGACCAGGTTTCCAGTGCCCTGGACACCAGCGCGCGGCCGTACGAGAAGCTGATCGGCCACGGATGCGGGCCCATCGTGTTGATGATGTTGAGGTGCTCGGTGGCCTGCTGGTCGGCCTGGCCGCCCGAGAGGAACACGATGCCCGCCACCGCGGCCGGCACGGCGTGCTTGAACACGCGCACGGTGGCTTCGGCGACGTCTTCGGGATCGACCTGGTCTTCCTTGGCGGCGTACTTGCCCGGGATCACCATGCTGACTTTGAGGATCAGGCCTTCGAGCATCACGTCGTTCAGTTCGAGCTGGGCGAACAGGCTCTGGAGGACTTCCTTGTGCACGGTGAAGCTCGTGTCGAGGTCCTGGGTGCTGTCCTTGTCGTCCATCAGGATTTCCGGCTCGACCATCGGGACCAAGCCGACTTCCTGGCAGAGGGCGGCGTAGCGCGCCAGGGCATGGGTATTGGCTTCCACGGCGGCCGAGGTCGGCGTGTCGTCGGTGATCTTGATCACGGCGCGCCACTTGGCGAACTTCGCGCCGAGCTGGGCGTATTCCTGCAGGCGCTCACGCAGGCCGTCGAGGCCCTCGGTGACCATCTCGCCCGGATGGCCGGCCAGCGGGTGCGTGCCCTTGTCGACCTTGATGCCGGGGATGATGCCGGCCGCTTCCATCGCCTGCACCATCGTGCGGCCGTCGTCGGTCTTCTGGCGGATGGTCTCGTCGAACAGGATCGCGCCGGAAATGTATTCGCCCAAGCCAGGCGCGGTCAGCAGCAGCTGGCGGTACTTGCGACGGTTTTCCTCGCTGTTCTCGAGCCCCACGGCCTCCATGCGCTTCTTGATGGTCGAGGTCGATTCGTCGACGGCAATGATGCCCTTGCCCGGGGCGACCATCGCCTGCGCGATCTGTTCGAGGTTTTCGATGCTCATGCGAACTCCGTGGACGTAGTGGTATGCCCCAGGACGACGCGGGGCGATGATGAAAAAAGCGAAGTATAGGGGAGCACGAGGCGAAAGCCGTTGTGCGCCGCGATCAAGTGGTCTGGTTGTAGCCCGGCAGCGCGCACTGCTTCATGATCGCCGCCTTGCGCGCCGGATCGTCGGGCAGGTTGAAGCCGACGACGTAGTAGGTGTTCACCGGTTCGGCTGCGCGATTTACGCCTGAGGGCGCGTAGCGGAAATCTTTGACCGCACTGACGCCCACCTGGGCGAGGTCGCCCTGGGGCACGGTTTTCACGGCAACCACGTTCTGTGGCAGGCCGTTGGAACCGATCATGTAGGTCACCGCGACGCACCCGGGCTGGTCGAGGTTCTTGCCCACGTTGGGCACGTCGGCGTTGACCACGGTATTGATCAGCGTCCAGTAATAGGGAAGGCGATCGGGGGCGACCCGACGGGTGTTCTGCGCGGCGGCGGGGCCCGCGGCGAGAAGGAGGACGGCAGCGGCGATGGCGCCGTGGCGAAGGATGGTGCGAGTCATGGCGCCCTCGTTGGATTGTCCGGGCGTCGAGTTTAACCCCCGCAGCGCATGCGGTGCGTGTCAGGGGGTAAGAAAACGCCTACACGACGGCGCGATCCCGCACCTGCGCGGCAGGAGCCCGCCCTGCGGGCGATCCGGCTCAAGCCAGCACCATGCAGGTGACGGCATCGCTCGCACCGTTGCGAGCCTGAGAGTTCGCGGACACGGTCCGCTCCCACCCCCGCGCTGTCGCTACCGAAGGGGTGGGAACCGATCCTATCGGCGATGCGGCGCAAGCCGGCACCGTGCCGGTCGGGCATCGCCTGCATCGGGTTCGCGGGCCGGGCCCGCTCCCAGGCGCCCGGCGGCGGGCGGTTACAGGTCGCGCAAGCTGTCGGCGATGCCGTCTTCGCCGATCATCAGCAGCTTCAGCGTGTTGGTGCCGCCGTGGCTGCCGATATGGTCGCCGTGGGTCAGGATCACGCGGTCGCCCTTGACAAGCTTGCCCAGCGCGAACAGGTGCTGGAGCGCCGCGCGAGCGGTGTGCGCCGGGTCGAGCTTGCCGGTCTCGAAGGCCACCGGCTGCACGTCGCGCAGGATCAGCATGCGGCGGCGAGCGACCTCGGAGGGCGACATCGCGTAGATGGGCACCGCGAAGCGGTAGCGAGACAGCCACTGGGCCGTGGCGCCGGATTCGGTGAGCGACACGATGGCGCGCACGCCCACCTGCGAGGCCAGCAGCATCGCAGCGAGAGCGATGGCCTGGTCGGAGCGGTCGAGCGAGTGCGTGCCGGGGCGCAGGTCGTCGCGCGGCTCGAATTGACGTTCGGCACCGAGGCAGATGCGGCGCATGGCGGCCACGGCCTTGTCCGGATGGGCACCCGCCGCGCTTTCTTCCGAGAGCATCACGGCGTCGGTGCCGTCGATGACGGCGTTGGCGACGTCGAGCACCTCGGCGCGGGTCGGGATCGGAGCGCGCACCATCGACTGCAGCATCTGGGTGGCGGTGATCACCGAGCGGTTGCGCAGCACCGACTCGCGGATGATCTTCTTCTGCAGGCCGGGCAGTTCGGCGTCGCCGATTTCCACGCCCAGGTCGCCGCGCGCCACCATCACCACGTCGGACGCGTCGATGATCTCGCCCAGCACGGGAATGGCGTCGGCGCGCTCGATCTTCGAGACGATGGCGGCGTCGCCGCCGGCGTCGCGCAGGAGGCGACGGGCTTCGTGGAGGTCTTCGGCCGAGCGCACGAACGACACGGCGAGGAAGTCGGCGCCCATTTCGGCGGCCAGCTTGATGTCGTTGCGATCCTTGTCGGAAAGCGCGGACACGCTCAGGCCACCGCCCTGGCGGTTGAGGCCCTTGCGATTGGACAGGCGCCCGCCGATGGCGACGCGGGTGTGGATCTCGCTGCCCACCACCTCGACCACGGCCAGTGCCACGAGGCCGTCGTCGAGCAGCAGCACGTCACCGGCGACGACGTCGCGGGGCAGGTCGTAATAACTCACGCCGACGCGGGTCTGGTTGCCGACGGGCGCGTCGGGGCGGCAATCGAGCGTGAAGCTGTCGCCGGCCATGAGGTCGATGGGGCCGTCGGCGAATTTCTCGATGCGGATCTTCGGGCCCTGCAGGTCGGCGAGGATGCCGACCTCGCGGCCCACCGTCTCGGCGGCCGCGCGCACCGCGTTGGCGCGGGCGCGATGGTCGTCGGGCGTGCCGTGCGACAGGTTGAGGCGAACGATATCCACGCCCTCCTCCAGGATCTTCTCGAGCATGCCCGGCGCGTCCGTGGCGGGTCCGAGGGTGGCGACGATCTTGGTGCGGCGAACCTGGATATCGGTCATCAGTGCTTACCTTGGGTGCGGATTCGTAAGGGACGCGCGATCAGTCGAGCGTCTTGTTGAGCAAGTCGGCCAGGCGCTCGCCAGCCTCGCGCAGGCGAGTTTCCGCCACGGGGAGGTACGTCGCCACGTAGGCGCCGTCGATGCTGTGGCCGTTAGGGTAGAAGCCCGGCCTGGCGACGATCGAGCAGGATTCCTCGGCCCACTGTACGTAGGGATTGGCTTGCGTCCGGGGCAGCTTCACCGGGCCCTCGGCGGCCAGCTTGTCGGCATAGGCGTCCCACTTCAGCCCGGTGGTGTAGAGCATCTGGGAATCCCACACGCGATGCAGGTTGGTGCCCTTGCCGTCGAACTGCACCTGGTAGTCGTTGCCGCCCTTGTCGTCCCGGTTGCCCGCATGCAGCGGCTGGTGCACGTCGCCGACGAAGTGCACCACGAACTTCAGCGCCTCGGCGCGCTCGGCATCGGACTTGTGCCGGTCGCCGAGGATGGCGACGTACTTCTCGAGGCCGACCACCACGTTGCGGGCGTCCGCGCCGCCGGGGGCGTCGTAGCGGCAATTGCTGGGGAAGTTGACGTAATGCAGCGGCCCCGTGGCCTTGCCGAGGTCTTCCTTGCCGGGCATGTCGCGCAGTTTGTCGGGCCAGCTGGCGATGTCGGGCAGCGAGTCGTCGCCATCGGCCTTGAGCAGGCGCTGCACCTCGGCGCGGGCGGCCGGATCGAGCTGGCGCCAGGCCAGTTCGGCGACGATGCGGTGGCCGATGTCGCCCCAGGCCTGCACGGTGCCGGCGGAGGCGGTCAGGGCGAGGGCCACGAGGGCGGCGATGGTGCGGCGCTTCTGGACAGGTTTCATAGGCGGTTAAACGTTTCCGTCGCGGGCGGACGGCAAGTGTGCCACAGCCGCCATGAGGCACGGATGACAAATCGCGGCATTGCAGCAAGCCGGTGCCTGCGACCTTCCGTTACCATGGATGTTCAGGCTACCCGCCCCCAGCTTTCAGCCGTCGTACTCACGTCGTCATTCCCACCCGGAGGCAGCTCATGACCATCAAGGTCGCCATCAACGGTTACGGTCGCATCGGTCGCAACGTCCTGCGCGCGCTCTACGAAGCCAAGCGCACCCACGACATCCAGATCGTGGCGGTGAACGACCTCGGCAACGCCGAGACCAACGCCCACCTCACCCAGTACGACACCGCCCACGGCCGGTTCCCCGGCGAGGTGTCGGTCGAAGGCGGCGACCTGATCGTCAACGGCGACCGCATCAAGGTGTTCGCCGAGCGCGACCCGGCCAAGCTGCCCTGGGGCGAGCACGACGTCGACGTCGTGCTGGAATCCACCGGCTTCTTCACCTCCAAGGCCAAGGCCGGCGCCCATCTGGCCGGCGGCGCCAAGAAGGTGATCATCTCGGCACCGGGCGACAAGGACGTGGATGGCACCTTCGTCATGGGCGTCAACGACGACAAGCTCACCTCGAAGCTCGAAGTCATCTCCAACGCGTCCTGCACCACCAACTGCCTGGCCCCGCTGGCCAAGGTGCTGCACGA
>CAJYHU010000368.1 GCA_913774655.1 uncultured Luteibacter sp.
CCCGTAAGAAGCACCCCGAGGCTTTCACTACATGACCCTTCGCCCCGTGTCGCTCGCGCTCCTCCTGGCCCTCGCCATCCCCGGAGCGCACGCCCAGACCGCCACACCGCAGCCGGGCGCCACCGCGCCGGCGAAGGATCCCACCCCGCAACCGAAAGACGCCTCCGAGGCCGCCACCTCGCCCGAGCCGCAGCGCAAGGAATCCACGCTGCCGCTCAAGGCTACCCCGGCCGAGACCCAGGCCGCGCAGCTTTCGGCCCGTTTCCTCACGCGCTTCCATTACCAGGCCCAGCCGCTCGACGACGCGATGTCGGCGAAGATCTTCAAGGCCTACTTCGACGCCCTCGACGGCGAGAAAGTGCTGTTCACCCAGGAAGACATGGCCCGGTTCGAGCCGCTGAAGACGCAGTTCGACGACGCCATCTGGAACCAGGACCTCTCCGGTCCGTTCTCGGTCTTCAATCTCTACATCACGCGGTCGGTCGACCGCATGAATTACGCGCGCAGCCTGCTCAAGAAGGGCTTCGATTTCAGCGGCAACGAGACCTACAACTTCGACCGCAAGAAGGCCACGCCGCCGAAGAACCAGGCCGAGCTCGACGACATCTGGCGCAAGCGCACGATGAACGACTGGTTGCGCCTGAAGCTGGCCGGCAAGAGCGACGACGACATCCGCAAGACGCTCGACAAGCGCTACGCCAACTACATCACGCGCATCCGCCAGCTCGACGACGAAGACGCCACCCAGGCGTTCATGACGGCGTATTCGAACTCCACCGATCCGCACACCGACTACCTCGGCCCCCGCGCGGCCGACCAGTTCGACATCGCCATGCGGCTCTCGCTCGAAGGCATCGGTGCGGTGCTGCAGGCGCGCGACGACTACACCGTGGTGCGTGAGCTCGTGCCAGGCGGTCCGGCGAACAAGTCGGGCAAGATCAAGCCCGGCGACCGCATCGTGGCCGTGGGCCAGGGCGAAACCGGGCCCATGGTCGATGTCGTCGGCTGGCGCCAGGACGACGTCATCAAGCTCATCCGCGGCAAGAAAGACACCACCGTGCGCCTCGAACTGCTGCCCGCCGAAGCCGGCGTCGACGGCAAGCACGACATCGTGACCCTCGTGCGCAAGAAGGTCACCATGGAAGAACAGGCCGCCAAGTCGAAGGTCATCGAGGTGAAGGACGGCGACGTCACCCGCAAGATCGGCGTGATCGACCTGCCCACCTTCTACCAGGATTTCGGCGCCCGCCGCGCTGGCGACGCCAACTTCAAGAGCGCCACGCGCGACGTCAAGAAGCTGCTCACCGAGCTCAAGGCGCAGAAGGTCGACGGCGTCATCATGGACCTGCGCAACAACGGCGGCGGCTCCCTCAACGAAGCCACCGAACTCACCGGCCTGTTCATCGACACCGGCCCCGTCGTGCAGGTGCGCGATGCGCGTGGGCAGGTGGAGGCGCAGGGCGACGACGATCCGGGCATGGCCTGGGACGGCCCGATGGCGGTCATGGTCAACCGTGGCTCGGCATCGGCGTCGGAGATCTTCGCCGCCGCAATCCAGGACTACGGTCGCGGCATCATCATCGGCGAGCCCACCTTCGGCAAGGGCACCGTGCAGAACCTCGTCGACCTGGACAAGTTCGGCAAGGCCACCACCGGTGAAGACGCCAAGTACGGCGAGCTGAAGATGACCATCGCCGAGTTCATTCGCATCAACGGCGACAGCACGCAGCTGCACGGTGTTACCCCCGACGTGCGCTTCCCGGAAAACGGCGACGCGAAGGAATTCGGCGAGTCCACCTACGACAACGCCTTGCCGTGGCGCCACATCGATCCGGCCGACTACAAGCCGGTGGCCAACCTCAAGCCGCTGTTCGCGCCGCTCAACCAGAAGCACGACGCCCGCGTGGCAACCTCGCCGGCGTGGAAGCTGATGCTCGACGAACTCGCGCAGTACAAGAAAATGCGCGACAAGACCGACATCTCGCTCAACCTCGCCACGCGACAGGCCGAGCGCAAGCAGTTCGACGCGACGCAGGCCGAGTTCCGCGCGCGACGCAAGGCGATCTTCGGTGACGACGGCGACGACGGCGCGGATATCTCCGACGACGGCCTGAACGCCAACGAGCGCAGCATCAAGACGGACCTCAAGCAGGAGGCCGAGGCCAAGAAGGCCAAGGACACCCCGCTCGACGAAGCCGCCCACATCGTCAGCGACGAAGTCGGCCTCATCAAGGCCGATCCCAAGCTCGCCGCCGACGTGCTGCCCTACGGCGGCCACAAGGACGCGCCGCAGACCGCGCAGGCCGCCAAGCCCGCGCACTGATCCACGCCACGAGGGCCGCCGTCCAACGGCGGCCCTCCATCCCCCGGATTCGGGTGAGCACGGCCCCTGTCCGCGAGCCCCAGGGATCGCAACAAGGCGAGCGATACCATCACCCGCACGATGTCGGCTCGCGCCGGATCGCCCATGCGATCGGCTTCCACCCCGTGCCGTTCACACCCCACCTGCTAGCCTTGCCGCCGATTTTCCGGCACGGACAAGGCAGGCTCCATGATCGACTTCCTCGACCATCTCGGCATCGACCACGCCACCCGCGTGATCCTTTTCACTTACCTCGTGCGCATCGGCATCGCGCTCGTGGCGCTGCTCGTGGGCTTCTGGATCGCCGCGCGCATCGCCAACGTCGGTCGGCGCGCGCTCGAACGCGCCCACGTCGACGCCACGCTCGCCGGCTTCCTGCGCAACGCCATCTACGGCTTGCTTATCGCCTTCATCATCGTGCAGGTGATGGGCATGGCGGGCATCCCCACGGCCTCCCTGATCGCCGCGCTGGGTGCGGCCGGCCTGGCCATCGGTCTGGCCCTGAACAGCTCGTTGTCCAACCTCGCCTGGGGCGTGCTGCTTATCCTGTTCCGGCCGTTTCGCATCGGCGACTACGTGCTGGTCGGCGGCGTCGAAGGCACCGTCGACAGCATCAACCTGATGCACACCTACCTCACCACGCCGGACAACCGCGAGGCTGTCGTACCCAACGCCAAGGTCGGCGGCGACGCCATCATCAACTACAACCGCCGCGGCACCCGCCGTTTCGAGTTCAAGGTGGGCATCGGCTACGGCGACGACATCGGCAAGGCCATGCAGGTGATCCAGACACTGTTCGACGCCGACCCGCGCATCCTGAAAGACCCAGCCCCGGGCGTCTGGACCGACACGCTGGGCGATTCGGCCGTGAACCTGGTTATCCGTGGCTGGGCCAAGGTGCCTGACATGTACGGAGCGCAGACCAACCTGCTGCGCCGGATCAAGGAGCGTTTCGCGGAGGAGGGCATCACCATCCCGTTCCCGCAGAGCGAAATCCGCCTGGTCGGCCCCGCCCCGGACGAGACGGGCGACAAGCGCGACCCCGCCTCCGGCGCCTGACCCGGATCGCGTCGCCGCCGGCGCATCGCGCGGCGACGCCCTGTTCACCGCTACGCACCACGGAAATCAGCCAAACGCCCGTTCGAACCCCGAATTTCGGCCTCCAAGGGATTACAATCGACCGGTTGCGCCGCAGCACGGCGCCCGTCATTCCCCCGCCGGTGGGTTCGTCCGCCCGCCGACGACAGTTCGAGGAGGTTCCATGGCCGACGTCAAAGAAGCCCGCGTGCCCGATATCGGAGGCAAGGCGGTTCCCGTCATCGAAATCATGGTCAAGGTCGGCGATCGCGTCGAAAAAGACCAGAGCCTGGTGACGCTCGAGTCCGACAAGGCCACGATGGAAGTGCCTGCGCCCTTCGCCGGCGTCATCAAGGAACTGAAGGTCAACGTCGGCGACGAGGTCGACGAAGGCGCGGTCATCGCGCTGGTCGAAGCCGAAGGCGATGCCCCGGCCGCCAAAGCCGACGCGCCGAAGGCGCAAGCCCCTGCGGCCGCCGCGCCCGCGCCGGCGCCTGCACCCGCGCCGGCCGCCGCCACGGCCAAGGCGCCGTCGGCATCGAAGGCGTCAGGCCCGGTCGAGGTCAACGTTCCCGACATTGGCGGCAAGCCGGTGCCGATCATCGAGATCATGGTCAAGGTCGGCGACACGGTCGAGAAAGACCAGAGCCTCATGACCCTCGAATCCGACAAGGCCACCATGGACATCCCGGCCCCCGCGGCCGGCGTCATCAAGGCGCTCAAGGTCAAGGTCGGCGACGAAGTGAACGACGGTGACCTCATCGCCGTACTCGAAGGTGCCGATGGCGGCGCCGACGCGCCTGCCGACGCGCAGCCGGCGGCCCGCACCGACAAGCCGGGCGTGGCCGAAGCGCCCGCCCCGGCACCGTCATCGGCCCCGGCCAGGGCCGACGCACCCGCCGGAGGCGCCCCGCGCACTCCGCCGGTGTCGTTCGACGCCTCGGTGGTCATGCCCGACAGCGCCCCCTATGCCAGCCCGGCCGTGCGCGCCTTCGCCCGCGAGCTCGGTGTCGACGTTGCCCAGGTCAAGGGCAGCGGTCGTGGCGGGCGCATCCAGCGCGAAGACGTCAGCGCGTACGTCAAGCGGGTGATGACCTCCGGTGTCGCGCCGTCCGCGCAGGGCGGTGCCGTCGCCGCCGGTGGCGGCCTCAACCTGCTGCCGTGGCCCAAGGTCGATTTCGCCAAGTTCGGTGAGATCGAAGAAAAGCCGCTCGGTCGCATCCCGAAGATCTCCGCGGCGAACCTTGCCCGCAACTGGGCGATGATTCCGCACGTCACCCAGTTCGAAGACGCCGACATCACCGAGCTCGAAGCCTTCCGCAAGAAGCTCGGCGAAGAAAACAAGGATCTCAAGGTCACCCCGCTGGTGTTCCAGATCAAGGCGGTGGTCGCGGCGCTGAAGAAATTCCCCACCTTCAACGCCTCGCTCGACGCGTCGGGCGAAAACCTCACCCTCAAGAAGTATTTCCATATCGGCATCGCCGTGGACACGCCCGACGGCCTCGTCGTGCCGGTGATCCGCGACGCCGACAAGAAGGGCCTGCTCGACCTCGCCGCCGAACTGGGCGAGATCTCGAAGAAGGCGCGCGACAAGAAGCTCACCGCCGCCGACATGCAGGGCGGCTGTTTCTCGATCTCCTCGCTCGGCGGCATCGGCGGCACGGCGTTCACGCCGATCGTCAACGCGCCGGAAGTCGCGATCCTCGGCGTCTCCAAGGCGCAGATGAAGCCCGTCTGGAACGGCAAGGACTTCGCGCCGCGCCTGATGCTGCCGCTGTCGCTGTCGTACGACCACCGCGTCATCGATGGCGCGCTGGCGGCGCGCTTCGCGGTCTACCTGGCCCAGCAGCTCGGCGACATCCGTCGCCTGTTGCTCTGACCGGAGGCGAGCGAACCATGGCAAACATCGAACTGAAGGTTCCCGACCTCGGCGGCTCGCACGACGTGCCGGTCATCGAGATCCTGGTCAAGGCGGGCGACACCGTCGAGAAAGACCAGAGCCTCATCACGCTGGAATCGGACAAGGCCACGATGGACGTGCCCGCCTCGCAGGGCGGCACGATCGTCGAGATCACGGTCAAGGTCGGCGACGAAGTGAACGAAGGCACCGTCATCGCGGTGATCGACGCCGCGGGCGAGGCACCGGCCAAGGCCGTGGGCCAGTCGACCGTCGAGCAGGCACCGTCGCCGACCGCACCCTCGCCGGCACCCGCACCGCCCAGGCAGGATGCCCAGCGTGCCGCCGCGCCGCAGGCCGCGGGCGCGTCCGGCCGCAAGGCCGACATCGAATGCCAGCTCGTGGTGCTCGGCTCCGGTCCGGGCGGCTACACGGCCGCGTTCCGCGGTGCGGACATCGGTCTGGACACCGTGCTGGTCGAACGCTACGAAACGCTCGGCGGCGTGTGCCTCAACGTCGGCTGCATCCCGTCGAAGGCGCTGCTGCACGCGGCGGCCGTCATCGACGAAGCGGACGCGATGGCCGCGCACGGCATTACCTTCGGCAAGCCGAAGATCGATCTCGACAAGCTCCGTTCGTTCAAGGACGGCGTGGTCGGCAAGCTCACCGGCGGCCTCGCGCAGATGGCCAAGGCGCGCAAGGTGCGTACGGTCACCGGCGTGGGGCGCTTCATCTCGCCCCATGAACTGGAAGTCCAGACGGCCGACGGCACCAAGCTCATCCGTTTCGACAACGCGATCATCGCGGCGGGTTCGCAGTCGGTGAAGCTGCCGTCGTTCCCCTGGGACGACGAGCGCATCATCGATTCCACCGGCGCGCTCGAACTGCGCGACGTGCCGAAGAAACTGCTCGTCGTCGGCGGCGGCATCATCGGCCTGGAAATGGCGACGGTGTATGCCGGCCTGGGTGCCGAGGTTACCGTGGTCGAGTTGGGCGACCAGCTCATCCCCGGTGCCGACGCCGACCTCATCAAGCCACTGCAGGCGCGCATCGCCAAGCGCTACAAGGGCATCCACCTCAAGACCCGTGTCGTCGAAGCCAAGGCCACGAAAAAGGGCATCGAGGTCACATTCGAGGGCGCCAGCATCCCCGACACCACGCTGTTCGATCGCGTGCTGGTATCGGTGGGTCGTTCGCCCAACGGCGGCAAGGTCGGCGCGGAACAGGCGGGCGTCGAGGTGACCGAGCGCGGCTTCATCCCGGTCGATCGCCAGATGCGCACCAACGTGAAGCACATCTTCGCCATCGGCGACCTCGTGGGCCAGCCGATGCTGGCGCACAAGGCCACGCACGAGGCCAAGGTGGCCGCCGAGGCCGCCGCCGGCATGAAGAGTTTCTTCGACGCGCGCGTGATCCCGTCGGTGGCGTACACCGATCCGGAAATCGCCTGGGTCGGCGTCACCGAGCGCGAGGCGAAAGAAAAGGGCCTGAAGATCGGCGTGGGCAAGTTCCCGTGGGTGGCGTCGGGCCGCGCCATCGGCATCGACCGCACCGAGGGCTTCACCAAGCTGCTGTTCGACGAAGCGACCCACCGCATCGTGGGCGCGGGCATCGTCGGTCCGCATGCGGGCGACCTCATCTGCGAACTGGCGCTCGCCATCGAGATGGGTGCCGAAGCCGGCGATATCGGCCGTACCGTGCATCCGCACCCCACGCTCGGCGAATCCGTCGGCATGGCAGCCGAGGTGTACGAAGGCACGATCACCGATCTGTATATCCCCAAGAAGAAGTGATTCCCCGACGCCCGCGATGCCGTTGAACCGGCATCGCGGGCGTTGGGTTCGGTGCAGGGCAGGGCACGCCCCGGCGATACCTGCACGGTGCCAGACCGCTATCGCGTCAAGGGTCAGGTTATGGCATCGTCCCCGGATGCCCGCTCCCCAGCCAGCCCATTACCTGCGCCGCCTCGGCATCTGGGACGCCGCGATGATCGTCATCGGCGGTGTCATCGGTGCCGGCATCTTCCGCACGCCGGCCTCGGTCGCGAAAAGCACCAGTTCGGGCACCGAAGTGCTCATCCTGTGGACGCTCGGCGGCCTGCTCACTCTCGCGGGCGTGCTCTGTTACGCCGAACTGGGGGCGCGGCGCCCGCAGGCCGGCGGCACCTACGTCTACCTGCGTGAGGCCTTCGGGCAGTTGCCGGCGTTTTTGTTCGGCTGGACGATGGCGCTGATCAACTACCCCGGCAGCGTCGCCGCGGTGGCGACCACCTTCGCCGACTACGCCACCCAGGCGGTCGGGCTGTCGCACGCGTGGGTCAAGCCGTTCGCGGTGGGTGCGATCAGCTTCATCGTGGCCGTCAACCTGTTCGGCATACGTGCCGGCGCCTTTGTCCAGAACCTCTTCACCGTGCTCAAGCTCGGTGCCGTCGCGCTGCTGATCGCGGTGGGGCTTTACCTGGCCCGTGGCCACCTGGGCATGGCGTTCGCCCATGACCCCACGCACGATGTGCCGGTGGGCACCCTCGTCGGCGCGTTGCTGCCGGCGCTGTTCGCCTACGGTGGTTTCCATTACCTCAACGACCTCGCCGGCGAAGTGCGCGAACCGCAGCGCACGCTGCCCCGCGCGCTCGGCCTCGGCATGGGCAGCGTGGTGGTCTGCTACGTGCTGGTCAACGTGGCCTACATGGCCGGCCTCGGTCACGACGGCCTCGCCGCCAGCACGGCGCCGGCAGCCGACCTGATGCGCAAGCTCTTCGGCCAATCCGGTGCCACGATCATCGCCGTGGGCATCGCGTGCTCCACGTTCGGCTATTGCAGCATCGCCATCGCCGGTGGTGCGCGCGTGCTGCAGGTGATGAGCGCCGACGGCATGTTCTTTCGGCCCATCGCGCGCATCGACGCGAAGACGGGCGCACCGCAGATCGCGTTGGCGGTGCTGGGCGGGTGGGCGATCGCGTTGATCCTGTCGGGCAGCTTCGACGCGCTGCTCAACTACACCACGGTCGGCGAATGGCTCTCGCATGCGTTCGGCATCGCCACGATCTTCTGGTATCGCCGCAAGCTGAGGTCGGAGCCGTCGCCTTACCTTGTGCCCGGGTATCCGTGGCTCCCGCTGGTGTTCACCAGCACCGTGCTCTGCGTGATCGCCGCCACCGCCATCGCGGCGCCCGGCGACGCCGGCATGAGCCTGCTGATTATCGGGATCGGGGTGCCGGTCTATTACCTGTGGCGTCGGCGGGCGGCGGGTTAGCCCATCGCCCGCCCTGCGCGCGACCGGAGACCTGTCACCCATCCAACGACGATTCACGCGCCCCATGGGACAGTAAGCGAATGCGCACAATCCTGACCTTCGCCTTCCTTGGCCTGCCGGCGATCGCCCACGCGGCGGCCGTCGATCCGGTGCATCCCGGCACCGCGCTGCGCGTCAAGGCGACGAACGCCGTGCTCGATCCCACCGTGCGCAAGGCCGCCGACGGTAGCGAACTCGTCGCGCTCACGTTTCAACCGTCGGTCGCGCCCTCGCTGACGCTCTCGCCCACGCAGGGGGCATGGCACTGGCCCGCGAATGGCACGATGCGCCTGCGCGTACAGAACGGCATGCCCTGGCCGGTGACGTTGATCGTCGACGTGGCCTCGGGCGACACGCACCTGAAAACCACCGTCGGGCTTCCGCCCGGGCCGCCGCAGACGTTGTCGCTCCCGCTCCATGCCACGTCGCCGCGCGCCTTCGGCATGCAGGTGGGCCCGCCGATGCCGTTCGACGACGGCAAGATCAAGCGGCTCGTCGCCACGTCGGTGGACGGCGCGATCGACGCGGCCCATGTTTCGTCCGTGACACTCTCCATGCCGCAGCCGGGGGCGGCGCAGACCGTGCTCATCGGCGCGATCGACGACGTGCCCGGCGACGCCGACCTCAAGGCCGCCTACACCGGTATCGTCGATCGGTACGGGCAATACACCCGCGCCACCTGGCCGGAAAAGATCGCCAGCGACGCCGAACTGAAGCAACGCGCCGACGCCACGCCTCACGTCGACGCGGTGGCCGGGCTCGACCGCTACGGCGGACGTACCGATCTTGCGGCGATGAAGGCCACCGGGTGGTTCCACACGCAAAAGCAAAATGGCCGATGGTGGCTGGTGACCCCCGAAGGGCACGCGTTCTTCTCCCTCGGCGTCAACGCGGTAAATCACACCGACGGCCGCACCTACGTGCAGGGCCGCGAGTTCATGTTCACCGATGCGTCTGGCGCGAGCGGCCGCTTCGGTGGCACCGCCGACAGTCGCAGCGACCACGGCTAGCAACGCGACAACGGCATGAACCACGGTCGATGGTGGGACATCTACGCCAACAATGTGGCCCGCACCCTCGGCGACGATTTCGCCAAGGCATGGCGCGCCCGGACGCTCGATCGCCTCAAGGCCTGGCGCTTCAACACGCTCGGCAACTGGAGCGACCCCGCGTTCGCGACCGACCGGCGCATGGCCTACACCGTGCCGATCCTGATTCGTGGCGACTTCAACACCGTGAGTACGGGCTACGATTACTG
>CAJYHU010000369.1 GCA_913774655.1 uncultured Luteibacter sp.
TCCTCGACCGGCGGACAGAATCCCGTCGCGTTCCGCACCGGCGGCAATTCGTCGCTCAAGCCGGAGTCGTCGATCACGCGCACGGCCGGCCTGGTCTACAGCCCGGGCTTCGCCGACGGGCTCGACGTGACGCTCGACTACTACAAGGTCGACATCCGCGACGTGATCACGCCGATCCTGGCGAGCGACATCCTCAACTTCTGCTACGTCCGAAACGACCCGACCTATTGCGGCCGCTTCACCCGCACGGCGGACGGACGCATCACGACGCTGGACGAAAGCCTCGCCAACCTGGGCTCGTTGCGCACCGAAGGCTACGACCTGGGCGTGCATTACCGCCTGCCCAGCACGCGTTACGGTGAGTTCGCCGTGCTCTCGGACAGCACCTACCTGAAGGATTTCTCCCAGGCACCCAGCGCTGGCGCCGCGCCCCGGCAGCTCGCCGGTTACATGGACAACCTGCAGGGCCTCTACCGCGTTCGCTCCAACCTGTCGCTCGACTGGAGCCACGAGCGGTTCGGTGCCACGTGGACCGTGCGTTATTTCTCAGGCTTGAAGGACGCGTGCTGGTCGGCCACCGAAGAATGCAACCGTCCGGAGACGATCAACGCCCTCACTGGCGCCAATGGCGTGAACCGCAAGGGATCGGTCGCCTTCCACGATCTCCAGCTACGCTGGCAGGCACCGTGGAATGGAAGCTTCCGCCTCGGCGTCAACAACGTCTTCGGCCGCAAGGGACCGATCTACTACGCCGCGTCGAGCGCGGGACAGGGCAGCGCGCCCTACAACCCCGCGTTCGATATCGACCGGTACATTTACATGGGTTATCAGCAAACGTTCTGAGCCCTGATCAGCGCAGTGCCGAGGCGTTTTTCGCCCCTCTCCGACGGCTGTCGCATCCATCGGCCGATTCCCTGAACCGCCGGATCGCATGATCGCAAAGTCTTGCGAACCCGTGACGCACCCGTTATGGTCGTGTGACGCCGCCATGCGCCCAGGGGTTTGGCGCGGCGTGGGTGTCCCCACACCCGAAACCCTTCGTGACCCCCAACGAGTGCCGCACGCGGCGCTACTACAAGCTGTTCAGCCTTGCCGAAAGCGCAGGGCCAGGGAGACTTTGACCATGACTAACCGTACCCTGCTCAAGCGCACCGCGCTGGTGTCGGCGCTTGGCGCCTGCCTGCTCGCCGGTTCCGCCTACGCGCAGAGCACCGTGGGCGACATCTACGGTACCGCCGCAGCCTCGCAGACCATCCAGGTGCAGAACCTCGGCTCCGGCGCGACCCGTGCCGTCCCCGTCGCCGAAGACGGCCGCTACCGCGTGTCGTCGCTGCCGGTGGGCAGCTACCGCATCAACGTGCAGCAGAACGGCCAGACCGTGTCGAGCCGCGACATCAACGTGGTGGCGGGCCAGTCGGCGCAGGTGAATTTCGCCGCCGCGGGCACCTCGGCCGCCCAGGCGCTCGACACCGTCACCGTGTCGGCCAGCGCGCTCGCCCAGATCGACGTCGCCACCGTCGAATCGCGAACCAGCTTCACCGCCGACCAGCTCGACAAGCTGCCGGTGCCGCGCAACGTGGTCGACGTGGCCGCGCTCACCCCTGGTACGACCAAGGGCGACTCCCGTTTCGGCAACCTGCCGTCGTTCGGCGGGGCGTCGGTGGCGGAAAACAGCTACTACGTCAACGGCTTCAACGTCACCAACCTCTACAACAACCTGTCGTTCTCCGAAGTGCCCTTCCAGGCCATCGAGCAGCTCGACGTGCAGACCGGCGGCTACGGCGCGCAGTACGGGTTCTCCACCGGCGGCGTCACCTCGGTGATCACCAAGCGCGGCACCAACCAGTGGAAGGGCGGTGCCAGCTGGGTCTACCAGCCGGCCTTCGCGCGCGAAAACGAAGACAAGACCTACCGCAAGAACGGCACGCTCTACCGCAACTACGATCGCAACTCCGACAACGACAACGTCTACTCGGCGTGGCTCGGTGGCGCGCTGGTGAAAGACAAGCTCTTCTTCTACGGCATCTTCCAGTCGCACAAGGCGAGCTCCACGCTCTACCCCGTCGCGCCGGGTACCGGCACGGGCAACGCCACCACGGCGGCCACCCGCACCAAGGACAGCGATCCGTTCTACCTGATCAAGCTCGACTGGAACATCAACGACAGCAACATCCTCGAATACACGGGGATGAACAACACCCAGCACCAGACGAGCAACTACTTCACCGCCAACTACGCGCAGGACGGCACACCGTCGACCACGGCCTTCCGTGGCCAGCGCCGGGTGAAGACCGGTGGCGACGTCAACGTGTTCAAGTACACCAGCTACATCACCGACGACTTCACTGCCAGCGCGCAGTGGGGCAAGATGAAAAGCAAGAACTCGTCCGACTACATCAGCCCGGACGGCACGCACACCCGCTACGACGGCAACATCAATGGCCCGCGCACCGGCTGCCCGTACGTCATCGACGCCCGCGACAGCACCACCAACGGCCTGACCTCGCCCTACGCCTCGTGCTACCTCGCCTCCACCACCGACATCTTCAACGGTGAAGACCAGCGCACCGCGTGGCGCGTCGACCTCGACTGGAAGCTCGGCGACCACGACATCGCCGGCGGCTTCAGCCGCGAGAAGTGGCGCTCGCAGAGCGGCCAGAGCTACGCCGGCGGCGTGCTCTACTACTACCAGACCGACACGGACGGTTCGCTGCACGGCACGCCGGGCCAGGATTTCGTGCAGGTGCAGAACTACCGCACGGGCGGTTCGGTTGCCGTCGACCAGAAGTCGTGGTTCCTGCAGGACAACTGGCAGGTCACCGACACGTTCCTGGCCTACGTCGGCGTGCGCAACGATTCGTTCACCAACAAGAACGGCGCCGGCCAGAACTTCGTCCGCCAGGGCAACATCTGGCAGCCGCGCCTGGGCTTCTCGTGGGACCTCTTCGGCGATGCCACCACGAAGATCTACGGCACGGCCGGCCGCTACTCGCTGCCGATCGCCGCGAACGTCGCCCTGCGCGCCGCCACGGCGTCGTACTACACGATGCAGGATTACGCCTACGGTAACGTCGATGGCCGCGGCATCCCGCAGCTGGACGGCGCCCTGGGTCCGGTGCAGATCGTCAATGGCGAGAACGGCACCACGCCCGACCCGCGTTCGGTGGCCAGCCGCGACCTGAAGCCTTACTCGCAGGATGAATACATCCTCGGCATCCAGCACCGCATCACCAGCGACAATGCGTTCTTCAACGATTGGGTGGTGGGCGCCAAGGCGATCTACCGCAAGCTCAACAACGCCATCGACGACACCTGCGACTGGCGTCCGTTCTACGCCTATGGCCAGTCGCTGGGCCTGAACGTCGGCAACGATCCGTTCACCCCGCCGGCGAACATGCCCGGCTGCTACATCTTCAATCCGGGCAGCAAGCTCACCCTGAACCTCGATCTCGACGGCAGCGGCCAGCTGCGCGAGGTGACGATCCCGGGCGACAAGCTGGGTCCGAAGGCCAAGCGCAGCTACCAGGCCGTCGTACTTACCGCCGAAAAGGCCACGAACGACTGGTACGTCAATGCGTCGTACACCTGGTCGAAGAACTACGGCAACACCGAAGGCCTCGTGAAGTCGGACAACGCCCAGACCGATACCGGCACCACCAGCGCCTTCGACTACCCGGAGCTGATGAACGGTTCGAACGGATGGCTGCCGAACGACCGCCGCCATAGCTTCAAAGTGTACGGCGGCTACAAGTTCACGCCGGAGTGGTCGGTGGGCGTCAACGGCCTGCTTGAGTCGGGTCGTCCGACCAGCTGCTTCGGTGGCGGCTCGGGCGTGCCTTACGGCATCCCCGGTTACGCCTCGGCCTACTTCTACTGCGAAGGCCAGGTCGACTCGCGTGGACACGGCAAGCGCCTGCCGTGGAACTGGTCGCTCAGCCCGAACGTGGTCTACACGCCGGCGGCGGTGAAGGGCCTCACCGTCCAGCTCGACGCGATCAACGTGCTGAACAACAGCAAGCCGATCGCCGTGAGCGAAATCGGGGAGCGAGCCAACCAGACGCTGTACGCCACCACCTACCGCGTGCCCACCTACTACCAGACGCCGCGCTACTTCCGTCTGATGGTCCAGTACGACTTCAGCCTGTAACGAAAAAAAGAGCCGCCCCCCGGGCGGCTCTTTTTTGGTTCTTCGCGACAGTGCGGGGATGTCGCATGGATGCAGGCCTGCCGCCAGCTCGGACGGCGAGGCCCGAGCCTTCGGTGTCCACCCTCGCTGCTCGGGCAGTCCTCCGCGTTCGACAGGGACGGCCGCTGACGCGGCCCGAGTACCTAAGTGGCCTTCGGCCGCTTCCTTGTGCGGAACTCGCCTCGAGGGTGGACACCGAAGACTCTCCCCATGACTGAGGCGGCGTGTTGTGAGAACCGTTTCAGCCTAGCGGCCACCGCGGCGAGCCAGTGAGCTTCACGTCGCTCCCCCCAACAACGCCGGTCAACTCGTCGCGACGTCGGATACCCGTTGTCGGGCTGCCGTTTCACAGCTCAAACATCGCTTGCGCAGATCGGCCAAAAAACGATCAGCGCTTTCCCAACACCCGACCTCAC